>USQE01000077.1 GCA_900556675.1 uncultured Collinsella sp. | reverse complement strand
CGGCGCCCCCTTTTTCACCTAGTCATTGGGGACGTTTGCAGCGTCGAGCAGTTACGCGGTTTGGTAAAACCGCGTAACTATAGAGCTTCCAGCGCCGCGGCGATGCGCTTCATGGCGACGTCGGCAGCTGCCTGGTCGGGAGCTTCGGCCAAAACGCGAATCACCGACTCGGTTCCACTCTTGCGCACCAGCACGCGGCCCTCGCCCGCCAGCGACGCCTCGGCCTCGGCGATGGCGGCTTGCACGCCCATGTTGCCCAGCGCGGCATCTTTATCCGCCACGCGTACGGCAACCTGAGCCTGCGGCAGTAGCTTGCACGGAGCCGTGAGCTGCGAGAGCGTCTCGCGCTCGGCACGAATCACTTCCATCACGCGCAGCGAGGTCATAATGCCGTCGCCCGTGCGCTCGATATCACCAAAGATCGTGTGGCCCGTCTGCTCGCCGCCCAGGCTGTAGCCGCCCTCGCGCATCTTGGCATACACATGACGGTCGCCCACGCCGCTGGTCACGGCACTTAGACCGGCAAGCTCCAGCGACTTGACCAGGCCAAAGTTGCTGGCGATCGTCGGCACCACGGTACCGCCCGAAAGGCGACCGTGCTTGTTCAGGTACACGCCGCACACATACAGGATCTGGTCGCCGTCGACCACGCGACCACGCTCGTCCACGGCCAGGCAGCGGTCGGCATCGCCGTCGTAGGCAAAGCCAACGTCCAGGCCCTGCTCCACCACGTGGCGCTGCAGACGCTCCATATGCGTGGAGCCGCAGTCAACGTTGATGTTAAAACCATCGGGCGCGGCGTTAATCACGCGCACATCGGCACCCAGCGCGTCGAACACCGGCTTGGCCACCGAGGATGCCGAGCCGTTGGCGCAGTCGAGACCGATCTTGACGCCCTGCAGCGAAAAGTTCGCGCTAGCGATGAGCGAGGCGATGTAGCGGTTGCGGCCCTGCATGTAGTCGACCGTGGCACCGATGTGGTTGCCCGTAGCCAGCGGCACCTCGCTCTTGCCATCGATATAGTCCTCGATGAGCTCCAACACGTCCTCGTCCATCTTAAAGCCGTCGCTGTTGACGAGCTTAATGCCGTTATCGCAAAACGGGTTGTGGCTCGCACTGATCATGATGCCGCAATCGAAGCAGCCCTCCACGGTCTGATGCGCCACGCCCGGCGTCGGGATCACGTGCAGCATGTAGGCGTCCGCGCCGCTCGCGACCAAGCCGCTCGCCAGCGCCGCCTCGAACATATAGCTCGAGCGACGCGTGTCCTTGCCCACGATCACGCGTGCTTTGGTCCCGCGGTTGGCGCCGTAATACCAGCCCACAAAGCGGCCGATCTTATAAGCGTGCTCTACCGTCAGTCCAACGTTGGCCTCGCCGCGAAAGCCGTCGGTGCCAAAGTACTTCATATCTTACTTATCCTGTTCGAACGTTTGAGCGGTTGGCGTGGTGCGAACCTTAAGCTCTTTGTGCCTAGAGTCCTTCGAAGTCGTGACCGTGTACTCGACCTTTATGTCTTGTCCAAGAAGCATGTGGACGCCGCCCCATGCAACCTTCAGGCCATCGTGCGTCGCTTCGTTCATCTCGATAGAACCGGAGCCCGAAGTCTTAATGTCCGAAATGCTGCCTCCCGCGGGAGCATAGAGATAGAGCCTCAGCACCTCGTCATCAATATCCTCGCTAATGCCGTTATGGCCCCGGAAATAACCAGGCATCTCGGCCTTCTCCTGAGGGGTCATCGTGTTCTTGAGCGTGGTGGTCACTCGATACGTCGTCGAACCATCGGCATTTTCAACCGAAGAATCGATGGTGACTCGCTTATCAAGGAACCAATCCATCTTTGAATAGCTGTAGTTGTTCACAAAGACGCCCAAGATCGGAGCCTCAGACGCATCGTTTTGGAGAGCGCCGGAAATGCCAAGGGCCTTCGCGGCCTTTTCCTCGTCATCGTTTCTCGAATACATGAGGATGCGACCCTCGGAAGCACCCTTTTCGATGGCTCCAGCGATCTTAGTAATATCGCTGGAGCCCAGTTCGTCCACGATCTTGTTAAAAG
This sequence comes from uncultured Collinsella sp., assembly GCA_900556675.1. GTDB lineage: Bacteria > Actinomycetota > Coriobacteriia > Coriobacteriales > Coriobacteriaceae > Collinsella. The sequence continues at coordinate 3,975 of USQE01000077.1, read as the reverse complement.
CCGATCCGGCAACCGCCGCAAAAATGGCGTCCTGTTCCTCTACCGGGTAATTCCAATAAATATCGTGCAGCAGCACCTTTGCAGCGTTGCTTCCGTCGACGACGGTGCCGTCGGGAAGCTGCGTGCCACCTACAATGCCGAGCATATACTGCAAAAATACCGGATCGACTGCAAATACGCCGTCGATGTCATCTCCGACAATGGCCTTCTGCATATCGCTGGCAAGCTGAGCCGCACGCGGATAATCAGGCGTCATCGTAACGTCGCCCATCGTGTATCCGAGCGTGTTGAAACCGGTCAGGCCCCATCCGGTCGTGAACAAGTTTGCCTCTTCATCGGTGATGGGAAGCGGACTCAAAGGCTCTTTCATCATGTCGACTTTGACAAAATCGCCCAGTTCGAGCTTACCGTCAGTCACTGACATCACGCCGCGAGAACCGGGGAAACCGCCGCAGGCGCGGATCTCGACATTGCTCATCGCGAGCACAAGATAATGGCGCGTCTGGCCGTTGGCGCCAAGCATCTGGGGCAGAACGGGAGCGATCTTCTCTGCCGCGTCGACTACACCGTTCAGGGTGGCAAAGCCGTCCTTTGCCTTATCGACCAGCTCGGTCACCTGGGCGATATGCGTATCGCCAATACCCTGCACCTTTTTGTTGGCGCTCTTGAACGCCTTCGAGCTATCGGAGAGCGAATCGGCGACCGCCTGCAGCGCGGACACGTTGATTGTCCCGTCCTGGAACAGCTTGCCGGGCGTTGCCTGAGCGAGATTATCGGCCATGGGGACCAGCGCGCCGCTCGAAACATCGGACAGAGCGTCGACCATGGTGCAGACGGCGTTAATATCGCCGCCGTATACCGGAATGAACGAAGCCATCGTCCACACCGGACTCGAGGTCTCCTTCTTCATGCTGCTGCAGAGCTCGTCGATCTTTTTCGCATCATCGGGCAGGGTCGTAAAATCGCCCGACGTGACCTTGTCCTTAAGGCCGCCGACGATCTCGACAGTTTCCTTTGCCTGGCTCTTCACGGTTTTTGCCGAGTTAAACAGCATGAAGCCACTCACGCCAAAAGCGACAAGAACCACCGCGACGATGACAGCGACAACGGCTGCAACGCGACGCTTCTTGCGCTCGCCCTTGCGATGGCGATGGCGAACCAGACCGTTCGAGGTCGGGCTCGTCGAGGAATCACCGCCGTAGTTCAAGCCAAAATCGTAATAATCTTCTTTAGAGCCCGAGCCCTTAAACTCGGCACCGTCGTCATTGAGGCGGGCAAACGTGCCGGTTTCGGAAGCGCCCGTATAGATAGTGCCTAGGTTACCCGTAAGCCCTGCGTCTTCAGCAGAAGAAGCACTATTGGCGGGATTGGCAGAGTTGATGGGGCTGGCGTTGTGGGCGCGATGAGCGTTGTTAGCGGGGCCAGTGGAGCCGGCGACATTTGCACCGCCCGTTGGCGCCGGACGGACCCCGGCCGACGAAGCCGCAGAGCCCGACCCGCCCGGAAATGCCTGCCTGCCTACGCGACCAGCCTGTTTTGCCTTTTGAGACTGTTCGTACAGAGCGGCAAACATCGCCGTTTCGCCCGGAGACGTACGGTTGCCAGCACCGTTTTGGCTGGATCCACTCGGTACGCCAGCGTTTCCAGTCCCATTTGAACGCGGCGGAACTGCAGAGCGCTCGCCGTCGCCGTTCTTAAAGTGGTTACCAGCCATAGAGGAGTCCTCGCAATACTAAAAGTCAATAACGCTATTAGTTTATGACATATTTGGCATCGTCAGTTAAACTCCAGATGCAGGCACCAATTCGCGGAATTGTGGTGCAACACCGCGTCCGTCTAGACAGCGGCGTGAGCTATACCGTCAGGAACATCATCACGATGATCATGGCAAAACCGATAAGGTCGGTCGGCAAAAACACCGTGCCCAGCATAACAGCGCTGGTGATGGTCGCCGAAACCGGCTCCACAGTTCCGATGAGGCTCGCACGCACCGAGCCGATGTCCTTAACGCCCTGCATATACAGCATGTAGGCAAAAAACGAGCCAATGACCACAAACACCGCGAGCGCCTCGACGCCGGCAGCATCGAGCGCCGGCATATGAGCCCACGGCTGCACGAAGACGCACGAGACCACGCCCGCTGTGAGCATGGCAGAGCCTGTAACGATGGGGCTGCCGTATTCGGGCAGAATCTTGGCGGGAATCACCGCCATACAGGCTGCGCTAACCGCACACATAAGGCCTGCGACCAGACCAAGCGGCGATATGCTCAAACTGGTCGGGTCGCCGCCGGTAGCGATTAAAAAGGTGCCACCGAGGGCCAGACCAATGCCGATCGTCTCGCGAGCGCGCGGCATGCGGCGATCGACCACGCAGGCGTAACCCATGATGATGACCAGCTGCAGGCACTGGAGCACCGTCGCGGTTCCGGCATTGGTCAGACGCACGGCCGAAAGATAGCAGAACTGGTTGAACAGCAGGCCAAAAGCGGTAAAAAGCAGCAGTTGCCTACGGTCGGCGGGCGTGGTCCAGAGCCTAACCAGACGCTCGCGATCGCGCGTGACCACCACGGCCATAAAGAGCAGGCCGGCAAGAATCTGGCGCACGCTCATGAGCCACAGCGTATCGACATGGTAGGTATCGAACAGAAAGCTCGCGCTGGTGCCCGAAAAACCCCAAAACGAACCGCCCGCCAGCGTGGCCAGAACGCCCGTAATCATCTTGCGCGACGACGCATCGTTGAGGCGGTCGCGCCATGCACGGCGGGTGCTGCGGCTGAGCTCGTCAGTTCCCTCGGGCACGACAAAATCGGACGCCGCCATCGGTACCGAAGCCTTTTTGCGTGCACGCTGCGCTGTGCGCTCCTGCTCCATTCCACTCCCCCGAAATCAATTGGCAACAAAGCGCTCAAACTGTAGCACGAATATCGGCATGAAAAAGCAGATGATTCGGAACATCTATGGGCGTCCAAATTGCAGGGACAAAAGGCACCGAAGAGCTATGCCGAGCGGTTGGAATCGTCTAGGGCGCCGGGATCGGTTTCCACACTTTCCCCAGTATGCTCGCCGTCGCTCTGCTCCTTGGCGCTGTCCTGGTCTTCCTGCTCGCGGCGACGCTTTTCGCGAATCTGCTCCACGGCAGCACGCAGGGCGGCCTCGTCCTCGGCGCGTGACACCTCTTGTGTGGTCTTGACCATATGGCGAATCTCGAGCACCAGCAGCACGATCAGCGGCACCACGATAAGCGGGAAGAACAGCAGCGGGTTGGTGAGCAACGAGACCACCACGCCCAGCCCCGCCGAGACAAAGACCACGCGACCCACCACGTCGGCGGCGGGCACGGGCGCGGCGTCCTCAACCGGATTGGCGTCGCCCTTGGTGCGGTAGACCGGCGTGCCGTCGGCCGCGGCCTCCACGGTAACGATGCGATGCGTGTTGAGCGAACCCTCCAGCGCGTCATCGGACGAATGGAAGGTGATGATATCGCCCGCCTGGTAGACCTGGCTGTTGTCGGTATCGACGACGATAAACGAATGCACGGGAATCGCCGGCTCCATCGAGCCGGTCAGTGTACGCATAAAGCCGTAGCCCATGATGGTGGGAATCTCGCCGGCGGGCGTGAACACCGTGCGCAGCAACACCACAAAGGCGACCAGGATCACCACGGTCGCCAGCACGTTGATCACGCGGAGCACGTGCTTCATCACTTGTCGTCGTCCTTTGCGGAAAGTGCAACGTCGGCGGCGTCCTCTGCAGAAGCCGTAGCGTCGCCCGCGGCCGTCTCGGCGCCCGCAGCCGGCTCGCCAGCCTCGCCGCGCAGGCGGGCCAGAAGATAGCGCGACAGGCTGTTGCCCTCGGCACGGCGCTCGGCACGAGCGCGATCGCGCTCGGCCTGCTCCAGCTCATGCGCCAACGAGTCCAAGCGTTGCTGCATCTCCGCGCGGGCGGCCTCGAGCTCGTGCTCGCAAGCGGCGCG
>USQE01000076.1 GCA_900556675.1 uncultured Collinsella sp. | reverse complement strand
GGTTGGAGCCGAGCGTTACCGTCATGGCGTCGGTCGTATCCAGGCCATCGATGGCATACTTTTCCTCGGGCGTGCGCTCGGAGCGCTCGTAATAGCCCACGTGCGCGCCGGACTCACCCTCGCCCGCGGCGGTCAGCGTGTACCGATCCGCCTTCGCCCCGATCGTACCCCCCGTGGCGCTCACTCGGTTATTCGCGGCAAACCAGGCCAGACACGCAAAGATGGCAACGATGGCGGCCAACACAAACAGACCGCTCACCAGGAAATCCTTCCAGAAATCCTTAAGGGTCCGCACGTGCTCGTCGGCAGCTTGGCGGTACTCGGCCGCCGTCTTGTGCTGCTGGAGCTCGCTATGTCGGTCCATGCCACTCATCGCTTACATTTGCCCTGCTTGCGGGCGTGCCATCCTTTCCGCTCGGTCGCGTTTATCCGTTGTTCGCAGGTAGAGAATTCAGGCAGAATACAACACCGTACGATAAGGTAAAAGAATAGCATTGACCTGCGGTTCGCTCCACAACGCAAGCCTTAATGATGTCTTAAAAGTCAAACCCTTGGTGCAAGTGGTCAGGTTACTTCGCGCCAACATGGTGCAAACAAACCTGACCCCCTTGCACCAATCCGTAGCGCCGGGCAGCGGACACACGGCGTGCCGCCCCTTAACACCCCAACGCGCGAACGGGTATCACGTAGATACCGTCCTCGACCTCGCGGGCGTACTCACCCACCCCCACAATCACGGCCATAAACTCCGGTTCGCGTGTGCGTGAACGAGGATTTCCACAGACCTTCTTGCGAACGCGCTTGAGGCTCTCGACGCCGGCGTTCGCTTTATCTTCACTCACCTTAATCTCAAAGGCGGCCCACCGTCCGTCGGCTAGCTGCACGATAGCATCGCACTCAAGACCCGAATCGTCGCGATAATAGCGCACGGGCGTGCTATCCAGCAGGTCGAGCGAACGTGCGTAGACCGAAAGGTCGCGTATGACCAAATTCTCAAACACCAGACCAAATGTCTGCCAGTCGGCAAGCAGCGCCTGCGAGGACATACCTAGCAAGGCGCAAGCAAGGCTCGGATCTGCCAGATAGCGCTTGGGCTTGACGGTAAAGCGCCGTTTGTCGCGCGCGGCGGGAACCCAACCGGGAACCTCCTCGAGAATGAACATGCCTTTGAGGGCATCCAGGTACCTGCGCACCTTGGTCTCATCGGCAAACGCTGCGGGTTCCTCCTCGGCACCGAACATATCCATAAGAATCGTTTTATACGTGGTTGCCTGTCCCAGATTGCGCGCGATCGATGCGGAGACTCGACGAGCAATATCGGGGTCGAGACCGACCGCCGGGAAGCTGCTCGAAAACGTGGTGTTGAGATATTCGTGGGCGATGAGCTGGGCGTCAGCCGAAACCATATCGATCGCCTCGGGCCAGCCGCCGCGGCAAGCGGCTTCGACAAGCCCCGGCGTATCGCCATTGCACCGGCAGGGCTCAAAACGATGCTCAAACAAGCCCGCCAGGCTCACCTTGCCGTTGGACTCACCTGTCTCGGCAAGCGTCATGGGGTGCATGCGGACGCGGCCGATGCGGCCGGCTCCACTATGCGCGGGCGCCTCCGCCTTTGAGCCAAACGCAGGCGTGGCGGAACCCGTGAGGATATAGGCGCCGCGCGTACCCCGGGTGCGGTCGACCTCGTGTCTAACGTAGTCCCAAATCTGGGGAACGCGCTGCCACTCATCGATAATATGCGGACGGTCTCCCAGCAACATCATCGCCGGGTCGGCACGCGCGAGGTCGAGATTCTCGTCGACATACGAGGCGGACGCCCCGTGCTCGAGCGCGGCCCACGTCTTGCCGCACCACTTGGTGCCCGCAATCTCGACCGCTCCAAAGACACGAAGGTAGCGCTCGATTTGCGCATCCACGATACGTGGGATGTATCCGTCCCGATATAGCCTCTCGCCTGCCATGAGCCACCCCCGCAGATTTCCAGTTCCTGCTTTCTGATTCTTCTATTCCACTGTAGCAAATTCGGATTTTCGGGTGGTTGCGATTCGGATTTTCGTGTTCATATAATTCGGATTTTCTGGTGCATGAGATTCGGATTTTCTGAACCCGCTGGTCAGAGCACCTCTTATCGACAAAAAGGCGGGGAGCACCGATACGGCACTCCCCGCCCACTCAATACGCGATAGCTTTCTCGACTACAGCTCGTTAGCCGCGTGATATGCCGTGCGGATAGCGCTCGCGATGTCGGCGGTTCGCTCGCCCGAGCAGTCGCCCACGCAGGTCACGGGCACCGTCACGCCGTCCAGGTCAAACGCGTTGGCCTTGGAGCCCACGGCCATCACCACGTAATCGCAGGCGATCTTCACCGGCTCCTCGGCGCCGTCCTCGGTGGTGCGAATGGCCTCCACGCCCTCATCAGTAATGGCGGTCAGGCGGGTTTTCACGTGCTGCTCAACGTTATGCTCGGCAAAGTCGCTCATAATCAGCGGCAGAATGGTCTCGGACTCGCCCGCGGCAATCTTATCGAGCATCTCCACGATCGCCACCTCGCAGCCATGCTGCAGCAGGTACTCGGCAGTCTCGGTGCCCACCAGGCCACCGCCAATAACGGCGACGCGGCCCGTAAGCTCCACCTTGCCGGCCAGCACGTCCCAGCTCGAGACGACCTTGTCCGAATCGGCACCCGGAACGGGAATGACCACGTCGTGCGCGCCCACGGCCACAATCGCGGCGTCGGCGGCGTTGAGGTCCTCGGCGGTAGCGGCATGGTTGAGCTCGACCTTCACGCCCAGGCCAGGCAGAATCTTCTCGTAGTACTCGACCGAGCGCATGATCTCGTCCTTGCGCGGAGGCGCAGCCGCCAGCACAATCTGGCCGCCCAGATGATCGCTCGCCTCGTAGACGGTCACGTCGTAGCCGCGCTTGGCCGCCACGCGCGCGGCCTCCAGGCCGGCAATACCGCCGCCCACCACGGCGATCTTCTTGTCGCCCTCGCCCGGCTTGATGGCGATGGTCGCCTCGTCGCCGTTCTCGGCATTGAGCACGCACGAGATGTACTTGCGGTTTTGAATCGCGTCGACACAGCCCTTATTGCAGTTGAGGCACTCGCGAATGGGCTCGCCCGTGGCGGCCTTCAGCGCAATGTCGGGGTCGCACATGAGCGAGCGGCCATAGGCGACGATGTCGGCAGAGCCATCCTCCAGGATCTTCTCGCCGGCCTCGACCGAGACCACGCGGCCGACGGTTGCCACCGGCACGGAGACCAGGGCCTTGACGCGCTCGGCCACGGGCAGCGTCCAGTTGTAGGGCATGGCGCCCATGGGCGGAATGGTGTCGCCCATGTTGCCGGTGTGATTTGCCTGTGCAACCTGGATCATGTCGATGCCCGCGCTCTCGAGCAGCTTGGCAAACTCGCAGGCCTCGTCGGGCTGCAGGCCGCCCTTACCGCGCGGCGTGCCGTCGGGGTTCTCCATGATCACGGGGAGCTTGTACTCCACCATCAGCTGCGGCGCGGCTTCCTTAATGGCAGCGACGACCTCGAGCGCATAGCGAACGCGGTTCTCGAACGAGCCACCGTACTCGTCGGTGCGCTTGTTGAGGATGGCCGAGCACAGCGAACCCACCAGGCGGTCGCCGTGGACCTCGATGGCGTCGATTCCGGCCTGCTGCGCGCGAGCGGCCGAGGCAGCGATAGCCTCCTTGATCTGGGTGAGCTGCTCTACGCTCGCCTCGTTCACGAAGTGCTGCATGTCGTGGTGCAGCTTGGCATAGGCCTGTTTGCGGATCTCGTTGGACTCGGCCATCTTGGCGGCAAAGGTCTCCTCGTCGCCGGCAGCCTTGGCCTCCTGCGCGGCCTTGGCGGCAGCCATGGAACCCATGACCATGCGGCCGACACCGGGCACGTCGTACTCGGGGTGGAACAGCTGCAGCGCAATCTTGGCGCCGTGCTTGTGGACGGCGTCGGCCAGTGCCTTAAACGTGGGGATCTGGGCGTCGGTCGCCAGCTTGGGCGTGGGGCTCGCGGTCATGACGGGAGCGACGTCGCCGATGACGATGTAGCTCACGCCGCCACGGGCCAGGCGCTCGTAAAAAGCCAGGCTGCGCTCGCCAATGGAGCCGTCACGCTCCTCGTAGCCGGTGGTCAGCGGCGGAAACATAATGCGGTTCTTGAGCTCAAGGGGGCCAACCGTAATGGGCTGGAGCAGCTTGGATGCAGGTGCGGTCATGGACATTCCTCTCTTGTAGACGCGGCGGCGATGGTGCCGCGTAGTTGTCTAGAGGATATGGCATGAGAGCACGGCGGCACAACGAAAATCGGCGAATATCAGGTGACGGCAGGTGGATGGGGTGATCCCTATCGCCGGTTTGTCTCAATCTGCAACAGCTACTCAGCAAAACCGGGTCTTACTGTTACAGATCGAGATATTCCTCTCTACCCATCCTCAACAATCTAGATCTGTAACAGCTAGGCCCACTTTTGACCCCCACCTGTTACAGATCGAGACAAACCAATCTAGCCTGCCGAAAGATCTCGATCTGTAACAGTTACTCGGCAAAATGGGCCCCAGATGTTACGGATTTAGACAAACGGGACCCGCCTGCTAGAAAATCTCAATCTGTAACAGCTGCCCGGCAAAATCCGTCCCTCGTGTTACAGATTTAGACAAACGCGGTCCAAACCGCCGGTATATCTCGATCTGTAACACCTAGCCGCCCAAATCGGGTCTTGGTGTTACAGATCGAGATCTTTGATTGAGAGGCTGAGAATTGAACCGAAGAAACGATCCCGGGATAACAAAAAAGCTCGCCGGCTAGGCCGACGAGCTGCAAGTTCTTGGTCGCGGGGGCAGGATTTGAACCTACGACCTCCGGGTTATGAGCCCGGCGAGCTACCAGACTGCTCCACCCCGCAATGTCTGGGCGCTTCATGTGCGCAAGAAAGAATATTACGTGGGAGTTCGGTAAACGGCAAGGAAAAACTCGTAGAGCATAATTCCTTCATATTTAAACCCCTCAGCCCATATCACTGTAACCGAATCGCAGCCGAGCGCCGTCGACGGCGCGTATACAATGGTGCGCGTCCTTTTACACCGACACTGGGAGTAGACATGCTGCTCGCTATCGATATGGGAAACACGCAGACGGCCATGGGCCTGTTTGACGGAGACGAGCTGGTGCAGTCGTGGCGCATGCCCACCGACCGCTCCTATACCGCCGACGAGATCCATGTGCGCCTGATGGGTTTCTTTAAGATGTACGGCCTTTCGCTCGACGCGGTCGACGCGATCGCCTTTGCCGGCGTGGTGCCGCAGCTCTCGCGCGAGTGGCACGCCGTGGCCGACCGCATTGCCGCGGACGCCATCGTCATCGGGCCGCAGACGGCCGCCGTAACCAAGCTGCGCGCGGCGCGCCCCCAGGCCGTAGGTGCCGATCGCGTCGCCAACGCCGTTGCGGCCGAGACTTTCTACGGCGCGCCGGCAATCGTGGTGGACTTTGGCACCGCGACCAATATCGACGTCATCGATGAGGACGGTTATTACATTGGCGGAGCGATCGCGCCGGGCATCCGCATCTCCATGGACGCGCTTGCCGCCCGTGCCGCCAAGCTCGCCAGCGTGCCGCTCGAGGCGCCCGAGCACGCCATCGGCCGCGACACCGAGGAATGCATCAAGGTCGGCGCCGTGGTGGGCGCTGCCGCCATGGCCGAGGGCCTGGTCGCGCGCATGAAGCGCGAGCTGGGCCGCGAGGATGCCACCGTTATCGCCACGGGCGGTCTCGCCGGCATCGTCGCCGATTCGACCGATGCCTTCGACGTGGTCGACGGACAGCTCACCATCAAGGGCATCTGCGAAATCTACCGCCGCATGCAGGAGCTGGGGTATGACGGGGCTTAAGTCGAGCACGCCCGATGTCACAGCCCCGCAAACGTTCGCCAAGCCTATTCCTCAAAACCGAAAAATTTTCAATTATGAGGAATAGGACCGAGATGCCGCCCTGCAGTCACGCAAAAGCCCTCCCCGGTGCAGGCCGA
>USQE01000075.1 GCA_900556675.1 uncultured Collinsella sp. | reverse complement strand
CCCCCGCCGCCACACGGTGCGCATTCACGCGGCGCCCCGCCTCGACAGCTGCCGAAACGCCACGGGCAAACGCCTCGTCGCTCACAACGCACCCATCGACCTCCATGCGCTCGGGATAGCGCACCAGCTGCGGCGACGTATACAGCGCGGTCTTGAGTCCCTCACCACGAAGAATAGCAGCCGAAAAACGCGTCGTCGAAGTCTTGCCATTGGTACCGGCAACCTGAATGCAATCAAAGTACTCGTCCGGACGCCCCAGCTCATCGAGCATATCGACAACCGTCTCAAGCAGAGGCCCAGCATCCCCAGAAATCCGCCCCGTATCAGCAGCAAGCCCCACAGCCTCATCAAACGAAAGCAACTCAAACGAAAAAGGAACGACATACGACCCAGAACGCTTAGCCATAACCCAAAGTCCCCTCAACATAAAAAGAGGCCCGTAATAAACAACGAGCCCCTCCCATTCAAAATATCAGCCAAACACCGCTTTGCAGCAGAATCAAGGCCACAACCCAGTGGCCCTAACTAACCAGTTGCAGACAACCACGTAAGCGAACTAGGAGCGGCCCGACGCTTTGCTCGCCGCAAGTTCCGCACGCAAAGGACAGCACTTAATGTGCTGTCCGTCTTGCGCAGGACTGTCCGCAGCGGAGAGCAAAGCGTCGGGACGCGTCCCCCAGTTAACCCTTACGAGAAATCAGCAACCTGCGAGGTCAGCGCCGCCAGGATCTCCTTGAGCTCAGCTGCACGGTCCCTCTTCTTCTGGACCACCGCAGGCGCGGCCTTGGCCACAAAGCCCTCGTTGGCAAGCGTCTTCTCGCAGCCGGCGAGCTCCTTCTGGGCCGCAGCGATCTCCTTCTCCAGGCGCGCCTTCTCGGCCGAAAGATCAACCTTGCCCTCGAGCACCACAAAGGCCTCGACGCCGCTGTCGACCACGGCGATGCTCGCGGCCGGCTTCTCGACGTCGGTACCCATGACCAGCGAAGCGGTGTTGGCCAGCGGCTCGATGGTCGAACGCAGGCTCTCGAGCTTCTCGATATCCTCGGCACCGGCGCGCACGACCACATCGAGCTCGGCCTTGGGGCTCAAGCGGTAACGCGAGCGCGTGGCGCGGGCGGCGGAAACGACGGTGCGGCACAGCTCAAACGCGCGCTCGGCGGGCTCGTCGACGTACTTGACGTAGTCGGCGGGCTCGGGCCACTTGGCGATCATGAGCGCCTCGGCACGGTCAACGTTGCCCTCGGAGTCCAGATCGAGCACGCTCGCCGGCATGTTGTCCCAGATCTCCTCGGTGACAAACGGCATGAGCGGGTGCATCAGGCGAATGGAGGTGTCGAGCACAAAAATCAGGTTGCGCTGCGCCTGCAGACGGCCCTCGCCCTTCAGGCGGGCCTTGGTGACCTCGACGTACCAGTCGCAGACCTCGTTCCAGAAGAACTGCTGCACGCCGCGGGCCATATCGCCAAAGGTGTAGTTCTCGATGCCCTCGGTGACCATCTTCACGGCCTTGGCCAGGCGGCTGAACATCCAAGCGTCTGCCGGCGTCTCCACGACGGGCTCGCCGGGCGTGTAGCCCTCCATGTTCATGAGCAGGAAGCGGCTGGCGTTCCAGATCTTGGTCACAAACGACTTGGCCTGCTCGGTACGCGGACTGTCGATAAGCTTCTTAGTCTTCTTGTCGATGTTCGCGTCAAACTTGACGTCCTGGTTGTTGGTGCACAGCGTCAGCAGGTTGAAGCGCATGGCGTCGGCGCCGTACATGCCAATGAGGTCCATGGGGTCAACACCGTTGCCCTTGGACTTGGACATGCGGCTGCCGTCCTTGGCCAGGATCGTCGGGTAGATGACGACGTCCTTAAACGGCACCTCGTCCAGGAAGTACAGCGAGCTCATGACCATGCGGGCGACCCACAGCGCGATGATGTCGCGCGCGGTGACGAGCGCCGTCGTGGGGTGATGGCCCTTGAGCAGCTCCAGCTTTTGCGGCCAGCCCTGCGTGGCAAAGGTCCACAGCTGCGAGCTGAACCAGGTGTCCAGCACGTTCTCGTCCTGATGCACGTGATGACCGCCGCACTTGGGGCACACGTCGGTGTCCTCGGTCAAGGCGTCCTCCCAGCCACAGTCCTCGCAGTAGAACACGGGGATGCGGTGGCCCCACCACAGCTGGCGGCTGATGCACCAATCCTTGAGGTTCTCCATCCAGGTGGTGTAGGTCTGCGTCCAGCGCGCGGGGTGGAAGGTGACCTTGCCGGAGTTGACGGCGTCAAGCGCCGGCCCCTTGAGCTTGTCGACGGCCACAAACCACTGCTCGGACAGCCACGGCTCCAGCGCGGCGTCGCAACGGTAGCAGTGCATGACGGAGTGATCGAGGTCCTCGACGTGATCGAGCAGGTCGTGCTCCTCAAACCACTTGATGACGGCCTCGCGGCACTCGTCACGGTTCATGCCGGTAAACTCGCCATAGCCCTCAACGACCACCGCGTGCTCGTCGAAAATGTTGATCTGCGGCAGGTCGTGGGCCTGACCCATGGCGTAGTCGTTGGGGTCGTGGGCAGGCGTAACCTTAACAAAGCCAGAGCCAAAGTTGGCGTCGACATGCCAATCCTCGAAGATGGGGATCTCGCGGTCGACGATAGGGAGCTTGACGGTCTTGCCCACAAAGGCGGCCTTCTCGGGGTCCTTCGGGGAGACGGCAACGCCCGTGTCGCCGAGCATGGTCTCGGGGCGCGTGGTGGCGACGACGATGTAGTCCTGGCCGTTGACCGGCTCGGTCAGCGGGTAGCGCAGGTGCCACAGGTGGCCCTTCTCGTCCTTGTACTCGGCCTCGTCGTCCGAGATGGCGGTGGTGCAGTTGGGGCACCAGTTGACGATGCGCTTGCCGCGGTAGATCAGGCCGTCGTGGTACCAGTCGCAGAAGACCTTGCGCACGGCCTGGGCGTAGTCCTCGTCCATGGTAAAGCGCTCGTTGTCGAAGTCGACGGAGCAGCCCATGCGCTTGATCTGCTCGACGATGATGCCGCCGTACTCGTGGGTCCAGTCCCAACAGGCGTCGACAAACTTGTCGCGACCAATTTCCAGGCGGCTAATGCCCTCGCTCTTGAGCTTCTTGTCGACCTTGGTCTGCGTAGCGATACCGGCGTGGTCGGTGCCCAGCACCCAGCGCGTGGACTTGCCGCGCATGCGGGCCATACGGACGATGGCATCCTGGATGGAGTCATCGGTGGCGTGGCCCATGTGGAGCTTGCCGGTCACGTTGGGAGGTGGAATGGTGACGGTGCAGTCGCCCACACCGGCGCGGCGCTTGTAGTAGCCGCCGTCAAGCCACTTCTGCAGAATCGTCGGCTCATTGGTCGACGGATCGTAGTTCTTGGGCATTTCTTCCATATATCTCTCCCTGTCCCGCCGGGGAGGAATGTAGGCCAGATTTTCGCTCGGTCAAGTCCTGGCTCGCGCGAAGACCACATTAAGTGGTCTTCGGCTCGAGCGGAATCTACGAAAATCGGGCCTACATTCCTCCCTTTAGGTATCGATTACTTCAGTCTGAATGACTTCGCTGAGGCTTAAACAAACACACAGAATAACACAGGTAGTTGGGCTTATTGCGTATATATAAAATAGCCTCCGACCGCGGGTGGACGGAGGCTATTTGCAAACACGTTTTAGGGCAGGTCTAGCCGTAGATGCGCTGTGGCTGCTCTTTGCCCTTGACGGCGGCTTCGGTTACGACAACCTTGGCAACGCCCTCCTCGCTGGGGAGGTCGAACATCGTCTGCTGCAGCACGTCCTCGCAGATGGCGCGCAGACCGCGGGCGCCGGTTTTGCGCTCCAGGGTCACATCCGCCATAGCCGCCAGCGCCTCCGGCTGGAACTCCAGCTGCACCCCGTCCATTTGGAACATACGGGTATACTGCTTCACGATGGAATTCTTCGGCTCCGTCATAATGCGGATCAATGCCGGTTTATCCAAATTCTCCAGCACGGCGATCACGGGAATACGCCCAATCAGTTCCGGAATCAGCCCATACTTCACCAGATCGTGCTGCTCTACCCGCTCCATCACGCGGTTTTCGTCCACATCTTCCGCTTGAATATCCGCGCCAAAGCCCATGGACTTGCCACCGATCCGCTTCTCAATGATTTTTTCGATGCCATCAAAGGCACCGCCGCAGATAAAGAGAATGTTGGTCGTATCAATCTGAATAAACTCCTGCTGGGGGTGCTTGCGCCCGCCGCCGGGGGGTACATTGGACACCGTACCCTCCAAAATCTTCAGCAGCGCCTGCTGCACACCTTCACCGCTTACATCACGGGTAATGGAGCGGTTCTCACTCTTGCGGCTGATTTTGTCAATCTCGTCCACATAGATAATGCCCCGTTCGGCGCGTTCCACATCAAAGTCCGCCGCCTGGATCAGGCGCAGCAAAATATTTTCCACGTCCTCGCCTACATACCCGGCCTCGGTCAGGGTGGTGGCGTCTGCAATGGCAAAGGGAACATTCAGGATCTTTGCCAGGGTCTGGGCCAGCATGGTTTTGCCCACGCCAGTGGGACCCATCAGCAAGATATTGCTCTTTTGCAGCTCCACATCGTCCTTTTGGGTACTGAAAATACGCTTATAGTGGTTATATACTGCAACGGACAGCGCTTTTTTTGCCTCGTCCTGGCCGATCACATAGGCGTCCAGCTGGGCCTTGATCTCTGCCGGCTTGGGCAGCACCATATCGCCGTCCTCCCCCTGCTTACCGGGGGCGTCCGCCAATTCGGTGCTCTGGATCAAGTCGTTGCAAAGGCGAATACACTCGTCACAGATAAATACGCCCGGACCCTCAATCAGCTTGTGAACCATTGCCTCTGACTTACCGCAGAAGGAGCACCGGGTCATACGATTGTAATTGTCATCTCGTGCCATGTATGCACACTCCAAATCCAAAATAGAAAGACAGGACGGATGCTGCCATCCGTCCGTCTAACCGTGTTATCTCTTGTCGATCACCTTGTCCACCAGACCGTACGCCAGCGCTTCCTGTGCGGTCATGCTGTTGTCTCGGTCTGTGTCCTGCACAATCTGCTCATAGCTCTTGCCGGTATTCTTGGCAAGAATTTCATTGAGCCGTTCCTTGGTGCGCACCAAGTTCTTGGCAGCCAATTCAATATCTGTCGCCTGACCGGTCAGGCCATTGCCGCCGATCAAGGGCTGGTGAATGAGTATTTCACTGTTGGGCAGTGCAATACGCTTGCCCTTGGCGCCGCTGGAAAGCAAGAACGCACCCATGCTGGCGGCCATACCCACACAGATGGTGGACACATCGCACTTGATATATTTCATGGTATCATAAATTGCCATACCTGCAGTAACGCTTCCGCCCGGGCTGTTGATATACAAATGGATATCCTTATCCGGATCCTCTGCTTCCAGGAACAGCAGCTGTGCTACAATGATGCTGGCAGAAGTCTCATTGACTTCCTCTCCCAGAAAAATGATTCTGTCCTTCAACAGTCTGGAATAAATATCATAAGACCGCTCACCTTTGCTGGTCTGTTCAATGACGTAAGGTACTAAACTCATATTCTAAAACCTCCATTACTTCTGATTAATATTACTATCGTATCCTACTTAGCAGGCTTTTTCAACGAGATTCCAAAGATTTAATAAAAATTTAAAAGAAAGCGTATCCCCACCTCCCTGCGGACGTGGGAATCCGCTTTCTCTTCCTATCGTATCTTAAAGCATAAATTATGCTTCTTCAGGCTTCTCTTCTGCTGCCTTTTCCTTCTTGGTGGTCTTCTTGGCTGCAGTCTTTGCTTCCTTAGCGTTGTCTACGATGAAATCAGCTGCCTTTCTTACGCAGATATCTTCCTTCACCTGCTTAGCGCCCTGCTCACCCAGAAGCTCTTTTACCTTGTCAGCTTCCATCTGGTAAGCTTCTGCCATGCTCTTAACTTCAGCTTCGAAGTCTTCCTCGGTAGCTTCCATCTTCTCAGCAGCTGCTACAGCTTCCAGAACCAGACGGGACTGGATTCTCTTCAGTGCTTCGGGCTTCAGCTGCTCCATCATGGTCTGAGCGGTCAGACCGGTGAACTGCA
>USQE01000074.1 GCA_900556675.1 uncultured Collinsella sp. | reverse complement strand
TGCGCTGGTTGGCGCGCGCGATCTTGGGATCCGGAACCGGCACGGCAGACAGCAGCGACTGCGTGTACGGATGGTGAGGCTCGCTATAGAGCGTCTTCCAGTCCGAAACCTCGACCATCTTACCCAGATACATAACGGCAACGCGATCGGAGATGTGCTGTACGACGGACAGGTCGTGTGCGATAAACAGATACGCGGTACCGAACTTGTCCTGCAGTTCCTTGAGCAGGTTCAGAACC
Organism: uncultured Collinsella sp.; assembly: GCA_900556675.1. Classification (GTDB taxonomy): domain Bacteria; phylum Actinomycetota; class Coriobacteriia; order Coriobacteriales; family Coriobacteriaceae; genus Collinsella. The sequence continues at coordinate 5,873 of USQE01000074.1, read as the reverse complement.
TGGGCCTGAATGGACACATCCAGAGCGGATACCGGCTCGTCACAGATAATCAGCTTGGGCTTCAGCGCAAAAGCGCGGGCAATACCGACACGCTGACGCTGGCCGCCCGAGAACTCATGCGGATAGCGGTTGATGTGCTCGGGGTTCAGTCCAACGACGTCGAGAAGCTCACGGACGCGCTCAATGCGCTCCTCCTTGGTACCCACACCATGAATGGTCATGGGCTCGGAGACAATCTCACCGATGGTCATACGAGGGTTGAGCGAAGCATAAGGATCCTGGAAGATAAACTGCATCTCACGACGCATGTCCTTGATCTCATGCTTGCTCATCTCGGCAACATCTTTGCCCTGGAAGAACACCTTGCCGGCGGTCGGCTTGGTCAGACGCATGATAGTGCGGCCCGTGGTGGATTTACCGCAACCAGACTCGCCAACCAGACCAAAGGTCTCGCCAGGATAAATCTCAAAAGAGATGTCGTTTACAGCAGAGACGACGCGCTTGGAAAAACGCTTGGCGAACATGCCGGACTCTGCGGGAAACTCCTTGGAGAGGTGCTCGACCTTCAGCAGTGGAGTGCGCTCGTTATTGTCTGCCATTTACGCCTCGCCTCCCTTCTTGGAATCCTTGCGCGTACGGGACGTCTCAGGAGCGTTCTTGAGGAACTCGGGGTCACCGGAATAGTGGCACGCAGAATAGTGACCGGACTCGGTGACAACGCGCTCAGGGCGCTGCTTGCGGCACTTGTCCGTCGCGTAGGGGCAACGAGGAGAGAAGACGCAGCCCTCAGGCAGGTTCATGAGCGAAGGCGGGTTGCCGTGAATCGGCGTCAGCGGCTTCTTCTCTTCGATTGCCTGCTCCGGGATGGAGCGGATAAGACCCCAGGTGTAGGGGTGGCGGCTCTCGTAGAAGATTTCCTCAGCAGTACCGAACTCAACGGGGCGGCCGGCGTACATAACCATGATCTTATCGGCCATATCGGCGACAACACCCAGGTCATGGGTAATCATGATGATGGCGTTGCCGTTCTTCTCCTGCATCTCCTGCATGAGCTCGATAATCTGAGCCTGGATGGTAACGTCCAGGGCAGTCGTGGGCTCGTCGGCAATCAGAATATCGGGATCGCAGGCAAGGGCCATGGCAATCATGACTCGCTGACGCATACCGCCAGAGAACTGGTGCGGATACTCATTGACGCGCTTCTCGGGCTCGGGGATACCCACGAGGTCCAAAAGCTCGGTGGCACGCTTGAGCGCCTCCTGCTTGGAGTAGCCACGGTGCAGACGAAGACCCTCGCCCACCTGCCTGCCGATCTTATAGACCGGGTTCAAGGAGGTCATAGGATCCTGGAAGATCATCGCGATATCGTTGCCGCGAATGTGCTGCATCTCTTCCTCGGTCATTTCGAGGATGGAGCGGCCGCGATAGCGAACGTCACCGCCCTCGATCTTTCCCGGAGGCATCGAGATGAGGCCCATGATGGTCATGGCGGTCACGGACTTACCGGAGCCGGACTCACCGACGACGCCCAGGGTTTCGCCGCGATCGAGCGTGTAGGAGACACCGTCGACAGCGCGAACAACGCCATCCTCGGTGTGGAAATACATCTTAAGGTCATCGACCTCGAGCAGATGCTGGCCCTCAGGAACCGGCTGGTCCTTCAGGTCCACATAGTTCTTGTTCTTCTTCATCCTTATGCGTCCTTCATCTTGACGTCGAGGGCGTCGCGCAGACCGTCACCCAGCAGGGTGAAGGCGAGCACCGTCGAGAGAATTGCCAGACCGGGCATGATCATCATCCAGGGAGCGGTCAGAAGATACTGCTGACCGTCCTGAATCATGGAGCCCCACGAAGGCGTAGGCGGAATAACGCCCATGCCGAGGAAGGACAGAGCGGACTCGGTCAGAATGGCGCCACCAATGTTCATGGTCGCGTAGACCACGATGGAGGCGACGGAGTTCGGGAAGATGTGACGCACGACGATACGAGCATCAGATGCACCCATCGCGCGCGCTGCATCAACATAGTCGTTTTCCTTGACCGTCAAGATTGCAGAGCGGAAGACGCGCGCAATCGAAGGCCAGCCAAGAATGCCGATGGCGATAAAGACGTTCTGAAGACCACGGCCGATAACGGCGATCATGGCGACAACGAACAGCACGTACGGGAACGCCAGGAAGATGTCCGCACAGCGCATGATGATCGTATCCCAAATGCCGCCGTAGAAACCGGCCAGGGCGCCCATGACCAAGCCGATCAATGTGGAGATGGCGGTGGCCATGATACCGACAGAAAGCGAAACGCGTGCACCGTAGATAACGCGGACGAGAATGTCGCGACCGAGGGCATCGGTGCCAAACGGGTGCTCGGCACACGGAGCCAGTAGCGATGTCTCGGCCATGGTGGTCGAATCGGAAGCCGTCGGCGAACCGAGCCAGGGCTTAGCCCACAGATCTGCGGTCAGGGCAACCACAACGACGATGATGATCCAGCAGACACCGATAACGGCGAGCTTGTTCTTACGAAGACGCTTAAAAGCGTCGCCCCACAGCGTGCGGGACTTGGCGGGAGCAGATGCGACCTTGGTGGCGGTAGCCTGCTCCTGAGACTGAGAATCAGTTTCCTGCATGAGACGTACCTCCCTTAGGCCTTATCCGACGGACCGCCAAGGCGGATGCGCGGGTCGAGGAATGCATAGCTAATGTCGACGAGCAGGTTGATCACCATGACGACGACAACGATGAGCGTAACGCCGCCCATAACGATGGGCCAGTCACGCATGCTAATGGCGCGATAGACCTCATAGCCGATACCGGGCCAGTTGAAGACCGTCTCGGTCAGGATGGCGCCCGAAAGCATGCCGCCAAAGTCGACACCAATATAGGTAACGACAGGGATGAGTGCATTCTTAAGCGCATGCTTGACGATGATCGCACGATTGGAGAGACCCTTGGCCTTTGCCGTACGGATGTAATCCTGGTTCATGACGTCAAGCAGCTGCGAGCGCATAATGCGCGCAGCATAAGCGGTCGAAACCGAAGCCAGCGTAATGGTCGGAAGCACATAGTGCATCCAATCCTGATACTGAGAGCTGGAACCGCCGGCACCCGAGATCGGCATGGAGATTGCACCGCCCGTGGCGTCCTTGAGGATGACGCCAAAGAACAGCTGCAGCAACATACCGAGCCAGAAGGCCGGGACCGCAACGAGGATCGACGTGGTGAGCGTTACCAAAATATCCCAGAAGGAATAACGCTTTACCGCCGAAATGATACCCGCACCGATACCCATAATTGCCTCGAGCACGATGGCGCACGCGGCAAGTTTGACCGTATACGGATACTTCTGGGCAAAGATTTCCGTAACCGGCAGCTTGCGCTGATACGAATTGCCCAGATCGCCATGAAGCAGGCCGTTCATGTAATACAAGTAACGGTCCACGAGCGACGTTTGAACGGGGTCGCCGTTCTCGTCAAGGATCGCGTTGCCGTCATCGTCCGTCTGGACCAGGTGATAGCGAACGCGAAGCTGAAGCTCCACCTCGGGGGACAGAGCCTTGTCTCCACCGATCAGCTTGATCGGATCTCCCGGCACGATATTCTGGAGGGCGAACAGAATCAGCGTAACGCCCAAAAACACCGGGATGAACTGAAGCACACGTTTAACGATGTACTTACCCATACCACTCCCCTATCTAGGGATTAACCTAAATGGGATGCCGATCGCCAGACCGGCATCCCAAAATTACCATCAGCCAGTTTACCCCAGGTTAGGGAGAACTGTATGTTTCCCATGAGGTCTACGTAAATACTTGACCCTCACGGAAGCTGCAAACTCTTAGGCGAGCTCAGCGGTACCCAGATCGGCGTGCTTCTGCGGATCGACATAGAGGTGCTTAATGCGATCGGAGCCGGCGATGGTGTGCGTGTAGAACATAATCGGGATGACCGGGCAGTCGGCAGCGACCATTGCGTCGGCCTCCTGCATCTTAGCGACGCGCTCCTCGTCGTCAACAATAGTACGAGCCTCGTCGACCTTGGCGTCGAACTCGGGGTTATTGTAACCGGAGCGGTTGTCGCCACCGAGGGAGTCGGAGTGGAACAGCGGATACAGGAAGTTGTCCATGATCGGGTAGTCGGCAATCCAACCCAGACGACCGAACTGATAGTTAAAGTTCTGATACTGCTCGAGCAGGGCAGACCACTCAGGGGTATCGGAGACAGCGGTAACGCCAACCTTGGCGAGGTCACCGATGATGGACTCCATGATCTCCTTGTGACCGCCGTCCTGGTTGTAGGACAGGGTCACGCTAATGCCACGATCCCCGTTAGCGCCAGCGGGAGCAACCTTGTCGAGGTACTCGTTAGCCTTGTCGACATCGTAGGCGCAGAACTCCCATGCGCCCTCCTTGTAGCCATCGATGCCCGGAGGAACAATGCCGTCGGCAGGAGTACGGGTACCCTTGAAGATGGTCTTGCAGATGGCCTCACGGTTGATGGCCAGGGAGATACCCCTGCGCAGGTCGGCGTTGCTGAACGGCTCGGCCGTGGTGTTGCAGGTCAGATAGTACGTGGAAGGCTCGGCGCCGAGCAGCATGCGCTCGCCGTCACCCATGGTGTAGCCGTCCTTGGACACGCCGCGATCCTTCTTGGCGGCGTCGATCTGAGCGACGGGAACGTCGCAGACATCGAGGTTACCGGCCTGGAACTCCTTGTAGGCGGTCTCCATGTCCTTGATGACCTGGAAGTGGATGCCATCGATCTTGGCCTTGTCGCCATAGTAATCGTCGAACTTCTTGACGTTGATCTCCTGGCCATCCTCCCACTTGCCGTCCATCATGAACGGGCCGTTACCGACCGGGGCGAGGTAGAAGCTCTTGACATCGGACTCGGCGCACTCGGGAACCGGGGCCAGAGCCGGGTGAGAGGCGACGAAGGGGAAGTCGGCGTAAGCGGAAGCCAGCTTGACGACGAGGGTCTCATCGTCGGGGCAGGTAACACCGCTGAGCTCGGTAGCGTTACCGGCAAGCAGATCGTCATAGCCCTCGACCATGGAAAGGTGATAGGAGACCTCGGAAGGGCCGTACTCGGTAGCGACAGCCGACTTGGTGTTGACCAGACGCTCCCAACCGAGCTTGAAGGACTTGGAGGTAACGTCGTCACCGTTGTGGAACTTGGCCTTCTTGATCTTGAAGGTGAACTCGGTGGCGTCGTCGTTGGCCTCGAAGGACTCGCAAGCCAGCGGAACGATCTCGCCCTTCTCGGCGTCATAAGAGGTCAGAGCATCAAAGAGCTGGTACTCGACCTGAGTGCCCTGGTCCTCCTGGACATTGTAGGGGTCGATGCAGACCGGGTTGTTGATGTAGAAGTTCAGCTTCGAACCGGACTCAGAACCGGAAGCGTCGCCGCCCTTCTTGCCGCATGCGGCAAGAAAAGCCATGGAGCTCGCAGCAAGGGTACCGCCGACAAAGGCGCGACGACCCATAACGGGCTGGTGGAACATAGAATCAGCCATGCCATCCTCCTTATGAGATAGGACAAAGAAATGTTCAGTCGGACACATGTCGAGACAATCCGATCCGAACCATCAAAACGCCGCCCGTTGCTATGGCTGGTTATGCACAACGAACCAACGTTTCGCAATACAGTAGCGCATTTTATGCACGATTTGGGGCTAATTCCGGTCAACGGTCGAGAATTTCTTTAGTTAGGCGAAGTATGTGGGGATATTTTGGCTCTGTTACAAATATGTAAACAAAAAGGGTCCCGCACTTGCGGAACCCTTTTCAAGTATTTATGTGGCTCGTGCTTAGTAGCCGACGATACCCTGCGGGAAGAAGAACATGCACAGGACGACACACACGGCAAAAACGA
>USQE01000073.1 GCA_900556675.1 uncultured Collinsella sp. | reverse complement strand
GCACGCTTCCCCTACAGCAAAAAGGATGGCATCTGTACCGAAGGCGCAGCCCAAGGTAGGGTTGCAGGCCGCGTCACCGGTGCAGGTGCCATCCCAAAGAGAAGAGAGGATGCAATTGTTGGACCAACGCTCGCGGAACAGGCGCGTGTAGATAACGATACGCTGGTACATAGATACTCCGATCAAAACGGCCGCGATTGCGACCGGAATCTTTTGGCAATTGAAGACGCGTCTGACCTGGGATATTCAAGCGAACAATTGGCCTAACCCGCAATAAATCCCAGATCAGACGCGTACTCAATCAAAGAGGCGGGCACTCCGAAGTGGAGGCAACGGAGTGCCCAAAGAAAAACCCAGCCGACCAAGACATCGAATAAACCGACCATCAATGCCCCGAGATGGTCACGGTGCGATTCACCGACTGTCCGATTGATCGGCTGGGTTTCTGAGGTGCGGCAGATTGCCCTGAAAGAGGAGGGCATAGACCTTAAGGGTCATGCCCGACGATTGAAAGGCAAGGTGCCGTGCCTCGGGAAGACAGACAATTACGCGGACGGCTCCTGCTGAGTAATGCAGTGGATGTTGCCGCCACCGAAGACGACCTGCTCGGACTGAACGCCGACGCACTTGTAGACGCCCTCGCCCCAGACCTCGTCGTAGATCTTCTGGAGCGTGTCGACGGCCAGCTGGTCGTTCTCGTCGCCGTACTGCGGGACGATAACGCCGTGGTTGGTCACGAGGTAGTTCATGTAGGAGGCGATCAGCGGCTCGTCGGGGACGCGCGGCTCGGCGTTCTCGTCGGCGTCGATGGTGTCGCAGGAAGCCTGGTCCATGAACAGCGGGTTCACGGGCATGCAGAGCTTGTAGACCTTCATCTTGCGGCCCTTGGCGTCGACGGCGTTGGAGAGGGTCTCGTAGGCAGCGTGGCACTGCCCGTAGAACGGATACTCGGGATCGTCGGTCCAAATGCAGGCCATGACGCCCGGCGCGATGAACGTGGCGACGTCGTCGATGTGGCCGTTGGTCTCCTCGGGGTCGATGCCCTCCTTGACCCAGATGACCTTCTCGACACCCAGGTAATCCTTGAGGTGCTCGTCCATGTAGGCGCGAAGCTCCTCGCTCCAGGGCTCAAACTTCTTGCGGTACTTGGGCCAGATGGACTCGGGATCCTCTTCCTCCTCCAGAACCGCAGAGCAGGTGCGGCCCGGGGAAAGCAGGCACTGGTCGGTCACGACAAGGGTGCCCTCGCCGTCGACGGTGATGGAGCCGCCCTCGAGGATCATGTCGTCGGGACGATAGCGGCGGCAGCCGGAGAGCTCAGCCATCTTGAGGGCGATCTGCTCGTCCTTGTCCCACGGGAAGTACAGGCCGTCGACGAGGCCGCCGTAGGCGTTGAAGTGCCAGTGGTTGGCGCGCTTCTCGCCCTTGCCGTTGATGACGTAGGTGGCGGCAGTGTCGCGGAACCAGGCGTCGTCGGTGGTCATCTCGATGACGGTGACGTTCTCGTCGTTCTCGAAGACGGCCTTGCAGTTGGCGTAGTCGACCTGGTTGGCGCACATATAGACCGGGGTGAACTCGGAGATGGCGCGGGCGATGGCGGCATACTGCTTCTGGGCCGGCTTGGCGCCGTGGGCCCAGGTGTCGGTGCGGTGGGGCCAGCCCATCCACACGCGATCCTGCGGGGCGAACTCGGCGGGCATGAAGAAGCCGTCGGCCTTGGGGGTGGACTCGGACTCGGTGATCGTACGCATAAGATTTCCTCCAAATCGAACGATCGCTTGCTGCGGGCGGGTTACCCGCAGCCTAAAACCAAGAGATGGTAGGCGCCCGTTCCCCGGCAAAGGTCGGGGCGCCCGGTGCCGGTTTTCACGGAATCGCACCGGCAAGCGACGACGTAACCAAGTGCGCGGAGACAAAACGCACGAAGGATACGGAAGAGAGATTGGGGTGGGCGGTGGTTACCGGAGCTATCGCTCACACCCACCCCGGGGGAATGGTTAGCAAACCTGTCGCTTGGACACGCCTCCGAAGAGGCTAGAGTGCCCGGAGTCGGGAGCGACAAGCCCGACGAAGCGCGCGTTGGTACACGAGGAGGGTTGGAGCCCCAGAACCGGGTGCTCTAGTTCTCCTCGGCCTCGGCGGCCTCCTCAGCGAGACGCTGGGCTGCGAGCTCAGGGGTCAGACCCTTGTACTCGGTCTCGCGGCCCTTAGCGCTGACGACGCGGACGACCTCGCCGATGAGCACGAGCACGATGAAGATAACGATCATCGGGACCTTGTCGCCAATTTCAGCAGCGGAGAACGGGATCAGCGTGGCAACGATGGCAAGAACCAGCTCGATGCAGGGGATGGCCAGCATGACCTTCATCATGGCGCCCTTAAACGGGAACGTGAAGATGCGCTCACGGTTGGGGTCGTTCTTACGAAGGTTGAGGAACGCCGGGAACATCGGGATGTAGGTCAACAGCAGGAAGACGACAGAGGTGCCAAAGAGCATCCAGAAGACACCGTTGGAGATGGCGTCGATGGGAACGAGCTGCAGGCACAGCACCAGGGAGGCAACGACAGCGTTGACCAGGTTGGCGCCGTTGGGCATGTCGTCATCCGAGATCATCGAGGCGAAGACCTTGGGCATGTTGCCGTGCTCGGCAGCGTAGCGAGCAACGGAGTTAACGCCGAAGGACCAAGCGGCCATGTTGGCGAACAGGGTGATCAGGAAGGCGATGCAGATGACCTTAAAGATCATGGAGTCGCCCACCATGGTCTGGACTGCGACGATCATGCCGTAGTCGGGATCGATGGAGTCGGCCGGCACGGCGGCGCCGATGCCAAAGCCAGCGAACAGGTAGATCACGGCGATGGACAGGCCACCGACGATGATAGCCTTGGGGATATCGCGAGCGGGATCGGCCATGTCGTCGGTCATGGTGCAGATGACCTCGAAGCCCATGAAGTTAAAGATGATGATCGACAGGTAGCCGAGAGCGTTGGTGTTGGTGAGCTCGGGCAGGAAGGTGGCAGCGGACATGTCGTTCGCAAAACCGTTCTCCATGGCATACCAAATGCCCAAAGCGCCAACGATAACGGCAACGGCGACCTTGATGATGGCGCCACCGTTAAGGACCCACTCGGAGTCGGCCGCCTTGGAGCGGCCCATGAGGTAGACGATCCACACAAAGGCAAGATCGATACCCATCTTGGCGATCAAGTTGAACTCGACGCCAAAGACCATGCCCAAAATGTCGGGGAACATGGTAGCCAGCGAGGCGATCCACAGCGGGTAGTTGACCCAGTAGTAGTACGAGATGCGGGCGCCCCATTTGTCGCCCAGGCCATCGCGTACCCAGTCGTAAATGCCGCCCTCGCCGTCATAGGTGGTACCGAGCTCGGCGACAACCATGCCGTAGGGAAGCAGGAAGGTCAGGATCAGGAAGATCCACCAGAAGAACTGCTGGTTGCCAATGGCAGCAGCAGGAGCGGCGGCCTCGCAAACGAAGACGACGCAGATGATGGTCGAAATGACCGTCAAGAAGGAAAGCTTTTTCTTTCCGTCGCTCATGATGAGCTCCTTCGCTCAGTCTTGGACAGATCCGAGGCCCTAAGGTATTAAGGCAATTGCTTGGGCCTCGGTGAGCGGGCGACAGGAGACGAGCATCCGCCGCCCGCAAACGTGCTTTTAGAAGCCTTGAGGCTTAGAGCTGCTCGAGAGCCTCGAGAGCGGCGTGGAGCTCAGCCTTGGCGGAGTACTCGACACCCTCGTCGTTGAGCGGGGTGCGCTTGTCCAGGGCGGCAAGGAGAGCACGGATGGAGTGCTTGCGGTTCTCGGCCTCGACCCAGCACAGGGAGCGCTCGGGATCGTCCATGACTTCGTCGACGACCTCCTCGTTGCGGGTGGCCGGCAGGCAGTGCATGAACTTGGAGTTGGGGCCGGCAAAGTTCATCATGTCCATGGTGACCTGATACTTGGGATAGAACACGTCCATGTAGTTCTCGCCCGAGACCTCCTCGTCGTACAGGCCATACCACACGTCGGTGTAGATGAAGTCGGCGCCCTTGATGCACTCGATGTCGTCGGAGATGACGACAGAGCCGCCGGAGACCTTGCAGTTCTCCTCGGCGATGGCCATCATCTGCTTGCCGAACTCGGCGCGCTCCTCGACGGTGCCAACGTGCAGGCCGCCGTCGGGAATCTGGTGGCCCTTAGGTCCAAACTGGACAAACTTCATGCCGACCTTGGAGGCGATGAACATGAGGGAGACGCAGACCTGGGTGGCGTCGCCGATGAAGGCCAGGGTGCAGTCCTCGATCTTCTTGCCCTCGGGGAGGTTCTCGAGCATGGTCATGAGGTCGCCCATCTCCTGCGTGGGATGGTTGAACTCGGACATGCCGTTGATGACGGGCACAGCGGAGCCCTCGGCGAGGCCGACGACGTCCTTGTGACGGTCAACGCGAGCCATCATGATGTCGAGCAGCGAGCCCATAACGCGAGCGGTGTCGCCCAGGGACTCGTGACCGCCGAGCTGGATGGTGCCAGGGCCATAGAACTGAGCATGGCCGCCGAGGTCGGTCATAGCGGTCTCGAAGGAAAGACGAGTGCGGGTGGAGACCTGCTGGAAGATCATGCCAAGGCTCTTGTTGCGGAGCAGGTGCGGATAATAACCGTCAACCTTGATGGCCTTCTTCATTGCCAGACCAAGATCCTCGATAGCCAGGATCTGCTCTTTGGTGAAGTCGTTGGTGTCGATGAAATCCTTAGGCAGTGCCATGTCGATTTCCTTTCCGCCGGTCTTGCCGACTATTACTATGAGGCGCTCGAACATCACGCCTCGTGTTGACAAGACCATCATTCACCCGTATGCAATTTTTACCTAGTTTATTCGGGATTAAAGACCGTTCATGGAGTTACACCCCCTCTAAACCAATATAAACCCGCAGGTCAAGAGTTTACAGGGGGTTCACCATCTAGAACCGCGAACGGTATACGGCTATGCTGTATCTCGGCGCCTAATCCGCAATGAAACGAAGGGTTGAGACGTCTATATCCCACAAGGTATACAGAGCTCGGCCATAGAATAAATGAGATGGGACGGTGACAGATGAACACCCTGATGTTCTTCTATACCCTAGCGATACTCGTGATCTGTATTGTGACGGCGGTGCTCTCGCTTGCCGCCTATGCCTCGTCTCGTCGACGCTTCTTTATCTATGGCAGCGGCGTATTTATCTGCTATGCCATCGAGATGACCGAGATTTTCTTTTTTGAATACACGCTGCAAAACCAGAGTTTTCCAGCCAGCGACTATTACTCAATTACCATGCCTGTGTTGCGGACCTTTGTGGCGACCGCTTCGCAGGCTTTTATTTGGCTCATTGCCATGGATTTGCTCGACAAGCATTCAAAAAAGCAGTTTGTCATTCCCGTCGCAACGTTCTTGCTGAGCGAGCTGCTGATTATCGTCGCTGTCCCCTACGGCCCCATTCATCAATGGCTCTACTACACGATGCGTCAGGTATTCCTTGTTTTCGTGGGGCTATATATCTTTTGGACGGCACGCAAGAGCACGCAAGTCGAGCTGAAGGCACGCGTTAACAACCAACGAAAGCACCTGATTATCGGCGCTATTCTGGTCGGTTGCATCGTTGCCGAGGATTTCTACAACATTCTGATTGTCCCCATGAGTCTGGCGCCCTCTTGGCTGCAACTATATCTGTCCGAGCGCAACTTTAGCGAAAACGTCTTTGCCTGCTACTTTGCGATTCTGCTGATCATCTACTCCTACCACGTGCTTTCAATCCGCATGCAGGAGGCGCCCGAGGAAAAGAACGTCAGCGATCTTGATCGACACATCGAAGAGCAGATGCCCTTCTATCGCAACGCCTACAAGCTCTCCAACCGTGAGACCGAAGTTATGCGTCTGGTCGTACTGGGCAAATCGAACCAAGAGATCGCTGACGAGCTATTCCTTGCCGTGGGCACCGTCAAGACCCACATCCACAACATCCTGGTCAAAACCGAACAGCAAAACCGCACGACGCTCATCCTCCACTTTTGGAAGCGATAACCTGCCAAAAAGGGACAGGTTTATTTTGGCAGGTTTTATCTGGGCAAACGCCAAAAACCGCCGCGAGGGAGCTACTTTC
>USQE01000072.1 GCA_900556675.1 uncultured Collinsella sp. | reverse complement strand
CGGCACGTTTACGAAAACGGCTCTGATCCCAAAGGGAATCAGAGCCGTTAAGCTATCTTGTGGAGCGGGCGACGGGAATCGAACCCGCGTCATCAGCTTGGAAGGCTGGGGTTCTACCATTGAACTACGCCCGCAAGATATGGTCGGGACGACAGGATTTGAACCTGCGACATCCTGCTCCCAAAGCAGGCGCGCTACCAAACTGCGCCACGTCCCGAAGGTGTTGAGCAGCTAAGGTCTAAACCTTGCGTGTCCCAAAGCGAAGGAAATTATAGGGGAGACTCCCCGCCTGTGCAAGCATTGATGCCTTAGCTCCTCGAATGTGCGACAAAACGACTATGGAGCAGGCCGATCACAAATGCCACCACGGCAACCGGCGCCCACGCGGCACCGATATCCGCCAACGGCAGCGCATCAAACGGCAGCCACGTGCCCCCAAAGAACGCATCGCGGACCGAGGAGATCACGCTCTGCACGGCAACCACACCGCCAACCCAGACCCACACCTGCGGATGAGCGTCGCAAAAGCCGTGTACCAAACCCATGAGAACCAGCACGATGGCGACGGGATACAAGGCGTTAAGCATGGGCACCGAGAACATAAGGATCACGTCGAGGCCCACGTTGGAGAGCACGCACGAAAACGCCGCGAACACAAAGGCAAGGATCGCGAAGGGGCGGCGCATGGCCTCCTCGGAAGCCTCCGCTCCCCCTTCAACCACATACGTCTCGCAAAAGTAGCGCGAGCAGCAGCTAATAAGACCGATGCACACGTTCATGCAGGCGAGGAAAAAGATCGCGAAGACCACGACCGTGCCAGCAAGCCCAAAATGCATGGAGGCCGAACGAGCGAGGATGGCAGCGCCGTTGGTGGCATCGGGCATAACCGTGCCGAGTTGCATTCCGGCAAGCGCCAGGCCGCAGTAGATGATGGCCATGAGCACGCCGGCGATCACACCCGAACGCGAGATCTCGAAGGCCACGCGCCTATCGTCGGTAACGCCCAACTCGTGGATGGTCTCGGCGATGATGATGCCGAAGGCGAGCGACGCGAGCAGGTCCATGGTCTGATAGCCAGTCAAAAAGCCCTGCACGGCGGCGCCTGCATCGTAGGGAGCCTGAGGCGCGGCAGCCGGTCCCAGTGGCGAGACCACGGCGGCACCCACGACCAACACGATGAGCGCAATGAGCGCGGGGCCCGTAATGCGGCCGAGCACGCGCGTGATGACACCCGGGCGCAGCGTGAGCACAAACGCGACTACGAAGAACCCGATGGCAAACACCAGACGTGCCGTGCCGAGCGAAACACCCTCGGGCAGCAACGGTACCAGCATCTCAAAGGCCGTGGAGCTCGTACGCGGAATGGCAAGGCACGGGCCGATGGCCAGATATACTGCCGCGACAAAGAACTCGCCAAACTTGGGATGCACGCGGCCGGCCAGCTCGCGGGCCGTGCCGGCAAGCGCCACGGCGATAAAGCCCATGACGGGCAGGCCGATGGCGGCAATCAAAAAGCCAACCATGGCAAGCGGTGTGGCCGTGCCGGCCTGGAGCGCCAGCAACGGCGGAATGATGAGGTTACCGGCGCCAAAGAGCATCGAGAACAGGGCGATGCCGACGGTAACGACATGGTCGGAGCGCAGACCGCGCGGTGCGGATGAGGCCATAGGCACACCTTTCGGGTCGAAACAAAAACGGGACGGGCAAAAGACCCGTCCCGCAAGTATATACGCTCTAGCAGGCTAAATCGCGCAAAGCGTCAATCGCAGTGTCGACTTCCTCGTCCGTGTTGAAATACCCAAACGAGAAGCGGACGACGCCCTGGCGCTCGGTCCCCAGCGCGCGGTGCATGAGCGGAGCGCAATGGGCACCGGGGCGCGTCGCAATCCCCCACCCTTGCATGAGCGCGTCCGAGATCTCGGCAGAGTCGATATCACCCACGTTGAGCGACACAATCGCAGAGCGCGTCGGCTGGTCAAACGCACCGTAGAGCTTAATCCCCGGAATCTCGCGCACGCCAGCGAGAAAGCGCTCAGCCAGCGCTCGCTCATGCGTCGCGATCGCCTCGACCCCGCCTTGCGCCTCGATAAAGTCGAGACCGGCAGAAAGGCCCGCGATGCCGTGGCCGTTGAGCGTGCCCGCCTCGAGGCGCGTGGGCCACTCAAGCGGCTGCAGCGCATCGAAGCTGTGCACGCCGGTGCCGCCCATGGCCCACGGAGCCACGTCAACGCCATCCGCCACGGCCAGGCCGCCGGTGCCTTGAGGTCCCATGAGCCCTTTGTGGCCGGTAAAGCACACAACATCGAGCCCCATGGCGTGCATATCGATATGCGCCGTGCCGGCAGACTGAGAGGCGTCAACGATCACCAGCGCACCGGCCGCATGGGCCATGGCCGCCACGCGCGCAATGTCGACCGCGTTGCCGGTCACATTGGAGGCGTGCGTCACCACCACAGCACGCGTGCCCGGCGTGACCAACCGCTCGAGCTCGTCGTAGTCGAGCACGCCGCTCGCATCGCAACCCGCATGCTCAACCGTCACACCCTGCTCCGTCGCCAAGCGATTGAGCGGACGTAGCACGGAGTTGTGCTCGAGCACCGTTGTGACCACGCGGTCGCCGGGGCGCACCACCCCGTTGATGGCGGTGTTGAGCGCCGCCGTAGAGTTGGGCGTAAAGCACACATGGTCCGCCCTCGGGCAACCCAAAAGGCGCGCGAGCTTGACACGGCAAGCGTGAATCGTACGAGCAGCATCGAGGGCACCCGACGTGGCGCCGCGCCCGGCATTGCCGAGTGAACACATCGCCTGCGTCACGGCATCGATGACCGTCTGCGGCTTGTGCATGGTCGTCGCCGCGTTATCCAGATAGATCATCGCACGACCTCCCACATATCGATCACGGTATAGCCCTCGGTGGGAACACCCGCCTCGGCGAGTTCGCCGCGCAGCAGTTCCTCATCGGCAGGCAACGCCTTCCACGCCAAACCGCAGCCGGCAGCGACCTCCCCGGGCACGGGAATCGTTCGCCCGGGAAGGCCGCGCTCGATGCACAGGGACTCGCAACCCATGGCGGCCGCCGTGGTGGGAAACGTGATGACAAGCGCCGGGCGCTTCTCCCTCATGGCAACTCCAACCAATACGCTACGGACGCACGACGCGCACGGCCTGCTCCATCTTCTCCACGATCACGTACATGTTGGTGACCTCGCCCACCGCGAGCTGGTCTTTAATGCCAAAGTGATCGAGGCAGGTGCCGCAGGTGAGAATCTCGACACCCTGCTCCGCCAGGCCCTTCAGGTCATCGAGCACCGGCGAGCCCTCGACGGTGAGCTTGGCACCGCCGTTGTAGAACAGCATGGTCGCGGGCAGCTCTTCCTGTTGCGTCACGGCAAAGATAAAGGCCTTCATGAGCTTGTGGCCCAGCTCGCCGTCGCCGCGGCCCATGCAGTCGGTGTAGACGGAAATGACGAGCTTGCCCTTGCCGGCGCTGGCATCGCAGAAGGCAGCGCCATCCTGCTCGGGATCAGCCACGGCAACGGCGCCAGAGGTCGCCACGGTCACGTGCCACTCGGCGTCCGAAATCTTCTCGACCGAGGCCGTGCAGCCCTTCTCCTGCGCCATCTTGGAGATGTTCTTGACGGCGGTCTCGTTATCGACCGAGGTCACGACTGTGCCCTCGCCATCAAGCTGCTTCAGGGCTTTGAGCGTCTTGACGACGGGCAGCGGGCAGGCATCGCCCATGGCATTGACTTCAATTTTGGTAGACATAGCAAATTCCTTTCGAAAGAACCGCTCTAGAGAACGGTAAACAGTTACATAAACGTGCGGGCTAGCGAACAACGCGGACGGCAGGACCGCCTGGCACCGGCTCGCACACGCGACCGACGACGGCGGCGATACGTCCCTCGGCATGCAGACGGCGCGCAAGCTCATCCACATCGGCGTCAGGAGCCGCGATGAGCAAACCACCCGAGGTCTGCGGATCGTACAGCGCATCGAGCATGCCCGGCTCCAGGTCCTCGTCGGCAGCCACACGCGGGCCAAAGAAGTCCTGGTTGCGGTAGGAGCCCGCGGGGATAATGCCCAGACGTGCCATGTCGAGCACTTGATCAAAGAGCGGCACCGCTCCCGACGCAAGTTCAACCTGCACGCCCGAGCCCTCGGCCATCTCGCACGCGTGCCCGATCAGGCCAAAGCCCGTGACATCGGTGCAGCCGTGAAGCTCAAGTCCCTCGGACAGACGAATCGGCGCCTCGTTGAGGGTGCGCATCGAGTCAAACATGGCTGCGGCCTCGTCCTGCTCGATGAGCTCGCCCTTAATGGCCGTGGTGATGATGCCCGAGCCGATCGCCTTGGTCAGCAGTAACGCATCGCCCACGCGCGCACCGCTGTTGGCGAGCATACGGTCAAGCGCGACAAAGCCGCTCACGGACAAGCCGTACTTGGGCTCGTCGTCGTTGATGGTGTGACCGCCCGCGATGGAGCAACCCGCCTCGACGCACTTGTCGGCGCCGCCCGCCAGAATCTGACCGGCAACCTCGACACCCAAGCAACTGGGAATGCACAGCAGGTTCATGGCATGGCTCGGCCGCCCGCCCATAGCGTAGATATCCGACAGCGAGTTGGCCGCGGCGATCTGGCCAAACAGAAACGGGTCATCGACCATCGGTGGGAAGAAGTCGATGGACTGCACGAGTCCCAGGTTCTCCCCTACGCGGAAGACGCTCGCATCGTCGGAGGTATCGAACCCCACGAGCAAGTTGTCGTTATGCACATTGGGTAAATCGCCCAGGACCTGGGCGAGGGCTCCGGGGGCCAACTTAGCGGCTCAACCGCTCGCGGCCGTCATGGACGTGAGCTTAATGGTGTCCTTAGCCATACGAACCCCCTTCCAACAAATCAACGACTTTAAGTATACGCCCCAGGCACGCTTCCCAAGAGACCGCCGACGGCTCAAACGTCGAAGGCGGCGCCGCAAGCGCCTGCGCGATGGCATCTGCCAGTGCGCGCTCAAACAACGGAAGGTCGGCCGCCTCGGGCGTGTCGACATCCGTCATACGCGGCGGCGCCACCCACGTCACGGGAGCGCCGGGAAGCATCGCCTCCATCCAGGGACGAACGCCGGGCAAATCGGTCGCCACAACTTTGCAGCCGCACGCGAGGGCCTCGATCGTCACGAGCGGCAGACCCTCGTAAAACGAAGGCAGCACAAAGACGTCGGAACTGCGGTAGGCGCGCACGAGTTCATCGCTTTCCAGGCGCCCCGCCAGCGTCACCGGTACATCCGAGGCCGCGGTCAAGCGCTCGATACGCGCGTACTCGGCATCGTCCCCGCGACCGCCCACAAGCACCAAGCCAGATGGGCGGACGTCATCGTCAATCGGCAATGACACGGCTCGAACCAGCGACTCGACGCCCTTTTTAAAGCAAATCTTGCCCACGTACACAAGCGATCCCGGCCGCCTCGCCACGCTTGCGTCGCGGCAGAAGACGCGATGGTCGTAGCCCGTCCCAATCACGTGGATGCGATCGGCATCGACGCCGCACACCAGGCCAATCTGCTCAGCCTGCTCAGCATGGAGCGCAAAGACGGCATCGAGCCGACGAACCGCGCTTACGATGCGATCGCGTTCGAGCGCATGCGAACGCAGCTGGCGCAAGTCGGTCGAATGGCACACGGCAACAACTGGCACGCCCCGGACGCACTCGCGCGCCAATGCGGTCACCAGATACAGGTGATGGCAGATCACCAGATCGGGCCGAAACTCAGCCACCGCCCGATCGATTGCAGCAGCAAATGCCCGCTCAAATGCCTTGAGCATCGAAGGCGTCAGGTCACGATAGCGTGTAGAGGGATAGGGCATGACATCGGACATGCCGCAGATGGGAAACGGCAGCTCGGGCGACTCGAACGGCACGGCAAACACAGCAGCACGCCGGTCCAGCTCGCCTTGGGTATCACCCGGTGCCGCGCCGCAAAGCACGGCGGCGCGATGCCCCGTCTCGATCTGCTCGCGCACGAGCGCGGCAAGGTAGGTGCCGCTGCCGGTGCTATCTGGTTTTTGTGCCGAGATATTGAGGATGCGCATATCGCGGTACACCCCTAGGCCAAGGCGGCGGCGCGGACAGCCGCGCCAATCGCTCCGGCAAAG
>USQE01000071.1 GCA_900556675.1 uncultured Collinsella sp. | reverse complement strand
TCCACATCGGCAAGGACACCAGCTCCTTTATGAACACCCGCTCCATCAGCAAAAGCGGCGGCATCAGCACCTTCCGCAGCTCCGTCGTCGTGGAAAAGGGCGCCGGGGGCGCAAAGTCCTCGGTCTCCTGCCAGTCGCTGATGCTCGATTCCGAATCCCGTTCCGACACCATCCCCGCCATGGACATCCGCGCCAAGAATGTCGACATCGGCCACGAGGCCACCATCGGCCGCATCGGCGACGACAAGGTGTTCTACCTGATGAGCCGCGGCATCTCGGAAGAAGAGGCCCGCACCATGATCGTCAACGGCTTTGCCAACCCGGTCTCCAAGGAGCTGCCGCTTGAGTACGCCGTCGAGATGAACAACCTGATCAAGCTCGAGATGGAAGGAGCGATCGGATAATGAAAGAGACCACGAACACCGCTGCTACCACGCTCGAGCAGGTTAATGCGATGCCTGCCGCCACTTGGGGTTGGCTCAAAATGAACCAGACCAAGCTTGAGCTTTCGGACGAGCTTGCCGCCGCTCCCGCCGAGGCCGTTGAGATCGAGGGGCTGGACGAGCAGTTTGCCGGCTCGGCCGACGCCTTCGACGCCGCCATTGATGCCATGGCCGAGCGCTTCCCCGAGCGCCGCGCCTCCGCCCCCGGCGACGCCGCCGATCGTGCCCGCATCACGCCCGAGACCGAGCTCGACGTGCCCGCCACCTCTGTCTACCAGGCCGGCGCCATCAAGCTCGAGGAGGAGCTCTCCCCTGCCGAGGCCTTCGAGACCGGCATGGGCGAGGCTGCCTATACCTACCTGGCCGACCACGCCACCAAGCGCATCGTCATCGATGTGTCCGCATACAAGCACGCCACGGTTACCGTGCGCGTGAGCGGTGTCGATGCAGCGGTTGCGATTGCCGCCATCGACGTCGTCGCCCGCCCGCAGGCAACGCTCGACCTGCAGATCGCCCTAGACTCCCCCGTCAACGGCCAAGGCGTCGTGGGCTCCGTGCTACGCGTGTGCGCTTACGAGTACGCCACTGTCAACGTAACCTGCACGCAGACGCTCGATGACAGCTGGATCGCGCTCGACGACACCGGTTTGTTCCTGGACGAGGGCGCGCGCGTCAACGTGCAGCACACCGTCCTGGGTGCCGGTGCCAGCGCCACCGGCCTTGCCGGCGACCTGCTGGGCGACACCGCCAAGGTAACGATCGATACCGATTACCTTGGCGCCCGCGAGCAGGTGCGCGACTTTAACTACGAGCTGCGCCACCGCGGCCGCAAGACCGAGTGCGAGATCGACGCCAACGGCGTGCTGACCGGTACGTCCAAGAAGGTCTACCGCGGCACCATCGACCTCGTGCACGGCTGCAAGGGCGCAACCGGCACCGAGCGCGAAACCGTGCTGCTGGCCAACAAGGGCGTCGACAACAAGACCGTTCCCGTCATCCTCTGCGACGAGGACGACGTCGCCGGCAACCACGGCGCCACCATCGGTCACGTCCGTGACGAACAGCTGTTCTATCTCGCCTGCCGCGGCCTTGACCAAAACGCCGCCGAGGACCTGTTCATCCGCGCCAAGCTGGAGGACGCCGCGCTTTCCGCCACTGACGAGCGCACCCGCGCTGCCGTCGTCCGCTTGGGCAATAACCTGATCGACAACTTTGAGGAGGAGCTCGCATGATCGACACCGAGCACGTTAAATGCGACACCTGTACCGCACCGGAGCCTATGGAGCTCGACGCCAGCGACGAGGCCTCGCGCGGCTGGCCTACCGTCGACATCGAGACCAACCCCTACAAGGCGCAGTTCCCGCTGTTCCAGCAGCACCCCGAGATCGCCTTCCTCGATAGCGCCGCCACCGCGCAGCGTCCCGCCTGCGTGCTCGACGCCGAGCGCGACTTCTACCAGCGCATGAACGCCAACCCCCTGCGTGGCCTGTACTCGCTGTCCGTCGAGGCCACCGAGGCCATCGCGAAGGTGCGCCAGCAGATCGCCGACGTCATCGGCGCCCCCCAGGCCAACGAGGTCGTCTTCACCCGCAACACGAGCGAGTCGCTCAACCTGGTCGCCAAGAGCTTTGCGCCCACGGTCCTCGAGCCGGGGGACGAGGTCGTCATCACCATCATGGAGCACCACTCTAACCTGATCCCGTGGCAGCAGGTCTGCCGCGAGACCGGCGCCAAGCTCGTCTACCTCTACCCCACCAAGACCGGTCAGCTCACGACCGAGGAGGTTCTGTCCAAGGTGGGTCCCAAGACCAAGATCTTGGCCGTGGGTCAAGTCTCTAACGTGCTGGGCGTCGAGAACCCGGTCAAGAATCTCGGCAAGCTCGTGCACAAGTACGGCGGCTATCTGGTCGTCGACGGTGCGCAGTCGCTGCCGCACATGCCGGTCGATGTGGCCGATCTGGGCGCCGACTTCTTTGCCTTTAGCGCGCACAAGGCCATGGGCCCCATGGGCATCGGCGTGCTGTGGGGCAAGATGGACCTGCTCAACGCCATGCCGCCCATGCTCACCGGCGGCGAGATGATCGACTCGGTCACCGAGCAGGACGCCGTCTGGGCGCCCGTCCCCGAGAAGTTCGAAGCCGGCACGCAGGACGCCGCCGGCATCTTCGCCACGGGCGCGGCGCTTGACTACCTGGTCAACACGGTAGGCTACGAAAACATCCAGACCCGTGAGAAGGCACTCGTCCACTACCTGATGGGCGAGCTCATGCAGCTCGACTTTGTCCAGATCATCGGCTCCATCTATTGGGACAACCACCACGGCGTCGTCAGCTTTAACGTCAAGGGCATCCACCCGCACGATGTCGCGAGCATCATGGATATGGACGGTGTCTGCATCCGCGCCGGTCACCACTGCGCGCAGCCGTTGCTCACCTGGCTAGGCGTCGAGAACCTTGCCTGCTGCCGCGCCAGCGTGGCTTTCTACAACGACAAGGCCGATATCGACAAGTTTATCGCCGGCCTGCATCACGTTTGGAGCACGTTCAATGGGTAATCTGTACACCTCCACCACGTTTATGGAGCACAACTCGCATCCCGACTATAAGTACGAGATGGATGCCCCCACGCACGAGCACGACGGCATCAACCCCAGCTGCGGCGACGAGCTCACCTTGCAGCTGCGTGTCGAAAACGGCGTGATCGAGGAGGCCTCCTTTACCGGTCACGGCTGCGCCATCAGTCAGGCCAGTGCCGACATCATGGCCGACCTCATCACCGGCGAGACCGTCGAGGAAGCTCACCGCCTGGCAGAGCTCTTCCTCGCCATGATCCGCGGCGAGCAGCTCTCCGAGGAGGACCTGGAAGACCTGGATGAAGCCGCCCAGCTCCAGGACATCTCGCACATGCCCGCCCGCGTCAAATGCGCCGAGCTCGCCTGGCGCACTCTCGACGGCATGCTCACGGGACAAAATAATCAGTAGTATTTGTCCCAAATCACAAGAAATTTGTTGGCCGAATCGCTTGACTAAGAGTGGTTCGGCCATTTTCTATTCCGAGAGCTCAGCCTGTGCCTTCACCCGCGCATAAGCGCGCACGATACGAGAGACGGTACTTTTGCCAATCCCGGTATACCGCTCAATCTGACGCACCGTAAAACCGGCATTGTTCAATCCAACAATAACGGTATCGCGCTGCGCCGGCGGTGCAGTTTTAACCCCGTTGAGCGGAACCCCGAGGCGCTTCGCCAACTTGTCGGCAAAGGCGTGGCGTTCCCACTCCGTCTCTTTCATATCGCCCAGCGCTGGCTCGCCGCCGTCGGGCGTCGACAGCGAATGGGTAATAAAGCCCTCGGCAGAACCAAAAAGCTCAAGCACGCAAGAAGGATCAGAAAATCCCCTCGCGACATCAGCCGCGTCACCGTCGTAAGCGCACAAATGCTCCGCAAAGCTGCTCCAGGGATAACGCTCGATTAGGCTAACGCCCGCCTCCTGTGGATCGGCGTGTACGGAGCGAATAGCCTCCATCACCTGCCAGTCGGTATCGAGCGAACGCCGGTCAAAACGGTTCTGGAACAGATGGCCTGTGCGCCCCGTGCGCTTATTGAACCGCCGCGCGTACGTCAAAAGCAGCCGGTGCATCGCCGCGCTCATCGCGTCCTCGTAATCTGCAAGCACCAAATGCACGTGATTGCCCATAAGGCACCAGGCGATAACCGTCACACCCTCCTCGCGGCAGCACTCGCGCATCAGCTCCAAAAACTCCCACCGGTCTTCATCGGCCTCAAAGATGAGCTGCTTGCCCGCACCGCGAGCACAGACATGGTAAAAGCCCGTAACCGTTCTCCAAACGCGCTGCATGGCGCTCCCTTCGCCGGGATCTGCTTGCCATCCAATACAGCCATCAAAACATTCACGCAAAACAATACGCTCGCGCGGCCAAAGGCAGTAAACGGGCGGCGAACGGCACCGTTGTAACAGGCCAACCCCTGCAACGCTTACAAGAGCCGACCAAAAGCTTGCCAAAAACGGACCCCCTCTACGGAAGTTCACGACCACAGAACATAGCGTTAAACCGTTTCAATTAAAACTTCCGGACTTCTCGCTACGAAAACTGAGCCGTTCACCGAATATTCCGTGCATTTCGCGGTATTATAGGGGCTGCATGTCATGTCCCTTTCGAAGGGTCGCCCGGCAATCGCCAGCCACGACCCCCAGACGGGACGCCAACACGATAGAGAGGAGAGGCATGCAGTACTCACAGGAAGTGGAGAACATGTGCCCCGTTGCCAAGGGTGCATACCACGGCCCCGCACCCATCCCCGAGGAGGGCAAGTGGGTCCAGGCTAAGGAGATTTCCGACATCTCCGGTCTTACGCACGGTGTGGGTTGGTGCGCACCTCAGCAGGGCGCCTGCAAGCTCACGCTGAACGTCAAGGACGGCATCATCGAGGAGGCCCTCGTTGAGACCATCGGCTGCTCGGGCATGACCCACTCTGCCGCCATGGCTTCCGAGATCCTTCCCGGCAAGACCATCCTCGAGGCCCTCAACACCGACCTCGTCTGCGACGCCATCAACGTTGCTATGCGCGAGATCTTCCTGCAGATCGTTTACGGCCGCAGCCAGACCGCGTTCTCCGAGGGCGGCCTGCCCGTGGGCGCCTCCCTCGACGACCTTGGCAAGGGCCTTCGCTCTCAGGTCGGCACCATGTTCGGCACCAAGGCCAAGGGCGCTCGTTACCTCGAGCTCGCTCAGGGCTACGTCACCCGCATGGCTCTCAACGACAAGAACGAGATCATCGCATTCGAGTTCCTGAACCTCGGCAAGTTCACCGACGCCGTCAAGGCCGGCAAGACCCCCGAGGAGGCCATCGCTGGCGCTATGGGCCACTATGGTCAGTGGGAGAACGCTGCCAAGTACATCGACCCGCGCACCGACGAGGAGACTCACTCCGTCGCCAGCGTGTTCCCGGTTCACGA
Organism: uncultured Collinsella sp.; assembly: GCA_900556675.1. Lineage (GTDB taxonomy): Bacteria > Actinomycetota > Coriobacteriia > Coriobacteriales > Coriobacteriaceae > Collinsella. The sequence continues at coordinate 798 of USQE01000071.1, read as the reverse complement.
GTAGAAAGGGAGGGAAATAACTATGACTGTTACGTTCGAAGGTTACGAGCGCCGCGCTGACAAGATCAACAAGTGCCTCGCCGACAACGGCATCGCCTCCCTCGAGGAAGCTCTGCAGATCTGCACCGACAAGGGCTTCAACCCGCGTGAGATCGTCAACAACACCCAGTCCATCGCCTTCCAGAACGCCGAGTGGGCCTACACCCTCGGTTGCGCTCTCGCTGTCAAGCGTGGCGCCAAGTCCGCTTCTGAGGCTGCCGCCATCATCGGCGAGGGCATCCAGGCCTTCACCGTCCCCGGCTCCGTCGCCGAGGACCGCAAGGTCGGTCTGGGCCACGGCAACCTGGGCGCTATGCTGCTCTCCGACGACACCGAGTGCTTCGCCTTCCTGGCCGGCCACGAGTCCTTCGCCGCCGCTGAGGGCGCTATCGGTCTGGCTCTGAACGCCAACAAGGCTCGCAAGAAGCCGCTGCGCGTTATCCTCAACGGTCTGGGCAAGGACGCCGCCCAGATCATCGCCCGCATCAACGGCTTCACCTACGTGAAGACCCAGTTCGACTACTTCACGGGCGAGCTCAAGGTCGTCGAGACCATCCCCTACTCCGATGGTCCCCGCGCCGCCGTCAACTGCTACGGCGCCGACGACGTCCGCGAGGGCGTTGCCATCATGTGGCACGAGAACGTCGACATCTCGATCACCGGCAACTCCACCAACCCGACCCGCTTCCAGCACCCCGTCGCTGGCACCTACAAGAAGGAGCGCCTCGAGGCTGGCAAGAAGTACTTCTCCGTCGCTTC
>USQE01000070.1 GCA_900556675.1 uncultured Collinsella sp. | reverse complement strand
CGCAGCAGGATAGCGCGGACATAGGTTGCAAAGGCGGCGGGACCGGCAGCCTCGGCAAACGAAACACCGTGGTAGGAGGGGTTGGGCTCAGCGATCTGGGCGTACTTGCCACTCGCCTTCCAGTCAAAGTTGCCGCCATCGACAATCACGCCGCCCAGCGAGGTGCCATGGCCGCCAATGAACTTAGTTGCGGAGTGAACGACAATGTTGGCGCCGTGCTCCAGCGGACGGAACAGATACGGGGTGCCGAAGGTGTTATCGACGACGACCGGAAGACCATGCTTCTTGGCAATCTCGGAGATGGCGTCGATGTTGGGGATATCGGAGTTGGGGTTGCCGAGCGTCTCGAGGTAGATAACCGTGGTGTTGTCCTTGATGGCACCCTCGACCTCGTCCAGGTTATGGGCATCGACAAACGTGGTCTCGACGCCAAACTGCGAGAGCGTATGCTCCAGCAGGTTGTAGGAACCACCGTAGATGGTCTTTTGAGCCACCACGTGGTCACCGGCCTGGGCAAGAGCCTGCAGGGTATAGGTGATAGCAGCAGCACCGGAGGCGACGGCGAGGCCGGCCACGCCGCCCTCGAGTGCGGCGATACGGTCCTCGAAGACGCCCTGGGTGGAGTTGGTCAGACGGCCGTAGATGTTACCGGCGTCGGCAAGGCCAAAGCGGTCGGCAGCGTGCTGGGAGTTGCGGAACACATAGCTCGTGGTCTGGTAGATAGGCACGGCGCGGGAATCGGATGCGGAATCGGCGCTCTCCTGGCCAACGTGAAGCTGCAGGGTGTCGAAACCAAAGGTGTGCTCGGGGTTGTTGATAAACTGGCTCATGATGATCTCCTTGATCGAACAAAAGTAATAAGCGTAAGAGAAGTAAGTCGCTGTCTCCTGATCACGCCGACGGGCGCAAACAGGAGCCCGGCATTCGTCTTGGTAAGCAATTCATATGCGGGCCTCCTTTCGCATCCCGGTTCCGTGGTTGGCTTAATTACCTACCGCCTTTGTGTGTTTTGAATAGTACGAGCATCGTCTCCCCGGGTCAATCACTTAAAAGCGCTAACCTGTTATCTGTTTTTTAGATAACTATCGAAAGGACGGGCGCCGATGACCCTCCAACAGCTTCGCTTTTTGATCGCCGTGGCAGAGTCCGGCTCAATCAACGCCGCAGCCCAGCGCCTCTATACCGCTCAGTCCAACATCTCAAACGCCGTCAAAAGCCTGGAACAGGAGCTCCATCTGGAGATCTTTACGCGCTCCAGCCGCGGCGTCACGCTCACCAACGACGGCACCGAGCTTTTGGGCTATGCGCGCCAGGTCGTAGAGCAGGCCGACATGCTCGAGGCACGCTACGAGGACGGCGGCACCCCGCAAGCCCGCCTCGCCATTTCCGCCCAACACTACGCGTTTTCGGTCGAGGCCTTTGTCAACGTCGTCGAGCGCTGCCGCGACAGCAAGTTCGAGTTCATCATGCGCGAGACCACCACCTCGCAAATCATCGACGACGTCCGCGCATTTCGCAGCGATATCGGCATTCTGTATCTGGATGACTTTAACGCCCGCGTCCTGCAGAAGGCCTTCGCCGACGCCCGCGCAAGCTTCCGTCCCCTCTTCGACGCGACGGTCCACGTCTTCGTTAGCGAGCGCCATCCACTCGCACGCCGCCCTCAACTGTCCCTTGCCGACCTCACGCCCTATACGCGCTACAGCTTTGAGCAGGGAACCTCAAACTCCTTCTATTACGCCGAGGAACCTTTTAGCTATATCCCTTGCGACCGCAACATACGAATCTCGGACCGCGGAACACTTACCAACTTACTTATCACGTCGAACGGTTACACCCTGTCGACCGGTGTCCTCTCCAATGAAATGCAATGGGGTATGGCATCGATCCCGTTAGCAGACGCCCCAACGATGCACGTAGGCTATATCATGCACGACGAGCGCAAGCCCTCTCCCCTCTTGCAGCAATACCTTGACGAGCTCAACCGCATCATCCATGCCAACTAACTGTCGGAAGACGGGGTAGAAATCGTAGATTGCTAGCCCTCGGAGAGCATGGCGCTACAATGGTCACTCACACGAAACGTACCCAACGAAAGGAACCATGTGAAGGTCATCATCTATACCGACGGCTCGGCCCGATCAAATCCGGGACGCGGCGGCTACGGCGCCGTGCTCAAATACACCAACCCCGCCGGCAAGACCTTCACCTCTGAGCTTTCGCGCGGCTACGCCAAGACCACCAACAACCGCATGGAGCTCATGGCGGTCATCGTGGCACTCGAGGCGCTCAACCGCCCCTGCGACGTCGAAGTCCATTCCGATTCGCAGTACGTCGTCAACGCCTTCAACAAGCACTGGATTGACGGATGGAAAAAACGCGGCTGGAAGACCGCCAACAAGCAGCCTGTCAAGAACCGCGACCTGTGGGAGCGTCTGCTTGCCGCAAAGAGCAAGCATAAGGTGGAGTTCATCTGGGTTAAGGGTCACGCCGGCCATGAGCTCAACGAGCGCTGCGACGAGCTTGCCACCACGGCGGCCGACGGCAGCAACCTCGATATCGACACCGGCTTTAACGAGAGCGACCTGTAACGGCGTTTTCGCACGCTTTTGTGTCCTCCCGCGCTACACTCATCCTGTAAACCGAACGGCACGAGGGGGATACATGCTGCGTATAGCGACCATCGGCACATCCATGATTACCGACGACTTTATCCAGGTCGTCAACGCCAACGACCAAGCCGCGTTCGTGGGCACGCTCTCGCGTGATGCAGATCGCGGCGCCGCCTTCACCGCTGAGCACGGTGGTGAGCGTAACTTCACCGCACTTGACGAGCTTGCGTCCGCCGAAGACGTCGACGCTGTCTACATCGGCAGCCCCAATGCGCTCCACTACGAGCAGGCGCTCGCCTGTATCGCCGGCGGCAAGCACGTTATCGTCGAAAAGCCCTTTTGTGCCACCGAGGCGCAGGCGCTCGAGGTCTTTCGCGCAGCCGAGGCGGCGGGCGTCGTAGCCCTCGAGGCCATGCGCCCGCTCCATGACCCCGCTTTCCACGCCGTCGAGGACGCCCTGGGCGAGATTGCGCCCATTCGTCGTGCATCGTTGCGCTTTGGCAAGTATTCCTCGCGCTACAACGAGGTTCTCGCGGGGCGCGCCACCAATATCTTTGACTGCAATATGGCATCGGGTTCCCTCATGGACATCGGCGTCTACACCGTCGAGCCCATGGTCGAGATTTTCGGCATGCCCTCCGGCCTTACGAGCATGGCTACTCTGCTCGACCCCGCCACGCGACAGCTCACGCACGGCCCCATCGACGGTTGCGGTTCCATCCTCGCCAGCTACGGCGGTGGCCGTATCTCCGTCGAGCTTGCGCACTCCAAAATTACGAATGACCTGCTGCCCTCGCAGATTGAAGGCGAGCGTGGCACTATCCAGATCGACCATCTGTCCACGCCCCGCAACGTCCGCATCGACTATCGCGGCGACGTCGTACGCGGCTCGGCGACCGAGGTACCACGCGAACAGGGCGACAACGGCCGCGTGCTCGACCTTCCCAAATCGAGCAACACCATGGAATACGAACTCACAGACTTTATCACCGCCATCGGCGGTATCGATAACGTTAAGGAAGAGATTTGGGAGACCCCGGCGGGACGCCACGAGCTCGGACACTACCGCGATGTCACGCTCGTCTCACTGCGCATCATGGATGCCGTACGCCAGCAGGCCGGCATTACCTTCCCGGCCGACGCAAACAAGCAGGCCTAGCGATGAGCTTCTTCGATACGTTCTTCTCCAGCGTCGCCGGCGGCAGCCGCGAACCCCAAAAGCTCTCTGGCGTCGAGCTCGAGCTGCGCCGCAGGCTCACCGTGCTCGCAAGCGACGAGGCCACTCAAGACGCCCCGCAGCGCTATTTCCTGCGGTGGGAGGGGCAAGTCCAGGGCGTCGGTTTCCGCTTCACCAACACCAACCTCGCACAGGCGCGCTCCCTCACCGGCTGGGTGCGCAATATGGAAGACGGCTCGGTTGAGATGGAGCTACAGGGCACGCCGGCAAACATCGTGTCTCTGCTCGAGGCGCTTCATGCCTCCTATGAGCGCATGGGGACACGTTTTCGCCTTGTAGACGCTCAAGCTCGCACCCCGCTTGCCAACGAGGATGGTTTTAGCCCTCGCTATTAGTATTGTGTTCTAAATAAGGTATCATTTGCTTCATGCCGTTTACAGAAAAGAGGCGAGGCGCATGGCGGTGCAAAGAAGGAATACCAGGCAGCGAAAGCTGGTTCTTGACGCTGTGCGCCAAAGCTATAACCATCCCACCGCCGACGAAATCTACAATGTCGTACGCGAACAGGATGACAAGATCAGCCGCGGCACGGTCTACCGCAACCTCAATCTCTTAGCCGACGCCGGCGAGATTCTCTCTATTAAGACGCCGGGCGGCAGCCGCTTCGATCGCACCATCGAGCCGCACGCACATATCATCTGCACCTCGTGCAGCCGCGTCATCGACGTGCCGCTCCCCTTCGATGCCCAGCTCGACGCCAGGGCATCCGAACAAATCGGATGGAGCGTCAGCTCGCACTACACCATCTTTGAGGGACTCTGCCCCGACTGCCGGTAGCCTTTGGGGCATGCCTGCAAATCTACTTTCCCATCCGTTACAGCAAACAGTACATTTCTAGGCATGTCCCGAAAACCTACTCGGCGAGCAGGCGGCGCAGTTCTTCTTCGACCGTGTGCACGTAACGGACGCGATCGTTGATACCGCGCATGGTGGGGTTGCAGCTCTCCATCAGATAGGGATGGCCCACGACGTTGAGCATGTCGCGATCGTTCTCATTGTCGCCAAATGCCATCATCTCATCGGGCGAAATCCCCAGGACACGACCGTAATCGGCAAGCGCGGAGCCCTTGCCCGAACCAAAACCGATAAGGTCCGTCCATGCGGTTCCTGACGTCATCACATTGACACGGTCGCCAAAGAGGCGCTCGAAATACTCCCGGGCCGCCGGATAATCCACCTCGGGCGTCTGGAAGCCAATCTTAATGACATCCTCGTCGATGTCCTCGGGACGGTCGACCACCGCCACATCGCAGTGGACCACATAGCGCAAATGGTCGACGAACGCATCGTTGCCGCTCATGGTGTAGATGTGCCCCTCACACGAAAGGGTCATGTCGGTATGGGGATACGCAACCACGGTATTCGCGATAACCATAGCAAGGCTACGCTCCATGGAACGCTTGACGACGGCACGCCCCTCGCTCATCACCAGGGTTCCGTTTTCGCATACATAGGCGAGCTCATCGGCCACCGGGGCAAACAGGTAGCGCAAGCTCGCATATTGACGGCCACTCGCCGGCATAAACACGATACCACGACGATGCAGCTCATCGATAAGCTCAAAGGCCTCGGAACGCAGCTCGCGCTCCCCCGGATGCAGCAACGTGCCGTCCAAATCGCATGCAATCAGTTTGATTCCCTCAAGACCCATATGCTTCCCCCAAAGCCTCATATCAACAGCAAGACGGACCTTGATCGGTCGCCCCTCAAAGCCCGTCTTGCGCATACGCGCGCTTAGCCGCGCGCCTTTTTTACGATGGTAAAGTCGGGAGCCATGCTCACGACGACCTCCGCCGCACTCGACGCAAAGCGCCGGTCCGCATCGAGTTCACGGGTAACCAGCGAGAGCCGAACACCCTCGACACCCCGGAGCATGCGGCCCAAAACAGGCTGCACCGGCGTATACATGCGCACAGTATGCTCGTCCGAGTCGCCCCGGAAGAGCGGCGCATGCATGTTGCCGATCTCCCAGCACGAATGCGCGAGCGCAATCGGGTCCATGCGGTCAACTTCGACCAAATAAACCTCGGCGCTGCGCAAGCGCACGACAACCGCCACGGGCACCATGCCCGAACGGTCAATGGCGAGCACGTCGCCGTCGGCAAGACGATCGCCGTCGGCAGTATCCAGCCGAACATCGACCGTGCGCCCCAGCTCCGTCACGCCCACAAACGCGTATACATCAGCCTGGTCCCAATCGAGCAGTAGCTCGTCAACTTCAAAGACGCCGCCCAACTTCCGGCGAAGCAGGAGTTCATAGGACGGATCGTTGAGATTTCCCAAGCATGTCGTCGAAACCAAGCGTTCAGGCATACTCTAACCCTCGACCTCGACGAGCTCGATATCAAAGTTGAGGTCCTTACCGGCCAGCTCGTGGTTGGCGTCGAGCGTCACGGCCTCGGGCGTTACATCGATGACCACGGCGGGGACGGGCATACCGCTCGGCGTGGACAGG
>USQE01000069.1 GCA_900556675.1 uncultured Collinsella sp. | reverse complement strand
TGCGCGTTTGGTGAGGCCGAGGCCCAGAGCCTGGCGAGCGCCTCGGCCAACGCCGAGGGCCTGTCCACGTCCATGACGTCGACCATGCGCGAGGGCAACCAGCGCGCCGGCCATCTGGCCAGCTATGACGCGTCCAACCTGCAGATGCCCGAGCGTCGCGAGGACGGTTCCTACACGGTGCCCATCCGCATCCTGCGCATCCACATGGAGGAGGACGCCGCCAAGATGGTGCACGTGGGCGGTGCCGAGGGCCGCATTACCGCCGCGGCCGAGTCGCTCGTCGACTACAACCGCTGCGGCACGCCGCTGATCGAGCTTGTCACCGAGCCCGATCTGCGCACGCCCGAGGAGGCTCGCCTGTTTATGGAGAAGCTCCGTCGCATTTTTGTGACGCTGGGCATTTCGGACTGCTCCATGGAGAAGGGTTCCATGCGCTGTGACGGCAACGTGTCGCTGCGCCGCCGCGGCGAGACCAAGCTGGGTACCAAGACCGAGCTCAAGAATCTCAACTCGTTTAAGAGCCTGCATGACGGCCTTGCCTACGAGATCTGCCGCCAGGCCGAGGTACTCGAGGAGGGCGGCATCATCTATCAGGAGACCCGCCACTGGGAGCCCAGCCGCAAGCGCACCGTGGTCATGCGTGTGAAGGAAACGGCAGACGATTATCGTCTGTTCCCCGATCCCGACCTGGCGCCGTTCGACCTGGACGACGAGTTCATCGACCGCTGCCGTGGCGAGATCCCCGAGCTGCCCGATGCCAAGCGCGCCCGTTTTGAGGTCGACTTTGGCATTAAGGCGGCCGATGCCGAGCAGATCGCTGGTGACCCGGAGTTTGCCGAGTTCTTTGAGGCCGCCGCTGCCGGTATGGCTGGCAAGGAGGCTCAGACGGTCGCAAACCTGCTGGTGAACGAGATGATCGCCTACCTTAAGGGCGCAGGCGTGTCGCTCGCCGAGTCCGGCATTGCACCGGCTCAGGTGGCAGCTCTTGCCAAGCTGCTGGCGACTGATGTCATCAGCTCCAACCAGGCTCACGAGGTCTTTGAGGCCATGGCCCAGACCGGCGACAATCCCAACAAGATCGTCGACGAGCGTGGCATGCGTCAGGTGAGCGATGCCGGCGCGCTGCAGCCGATCGTGGACGAGGTGCTTGCAAACTGTGCCGATCAGGCGCAGCAGTATCGTGACGGCAACCAGAAGGTCATCGGCTTTTTGGTGGGCCAGTGCATGAAGGCGAGCCGCGGCAAGGGCAACCCGAAACTCTTCAACGAGTTGCTGAGAACGTCGCTCTCGTAAACGGGAACCCGGGAGCCCCGGCAGGGCGGGTACTTCCTCAAAATTTCGAACAGTCCTGCGCAAGACGAAGGCCACATTAAGTGGCCTTCTTTGCGTGCGGAACTCATATCGAGCAAAAGCCCAAGCGGCCCTCTCGGTTCAGCCAAGTTGACGTAGTTGAGATGCAGCATGCGGTCTGCTCACTTCTCGAAGTTCTTAGCGGAAATGAGTTGACTTGCAACAACGTTTTGCTTGCGATGGCGGTTGGGCTGCAACAAAGTTTTTATTGGACCTCGAACCCTATACTCGATGTTCGCTTCGTTCATTGAGTTACCCTTTGCATGAGGCCGGGGCATATCGTCCCGCCCGCAGTTTCGCAGGCCGCAGGCCGAGAATGTTTGAGGACGGGATGATATGCCCCGGCCTCCCGGGAGAGTTACCTATGAACTACGCGAACATTAAGTATTTCGACATTGCTGATGGGGAAGGTGTTCGTACTTCTCTGTTTGTGAGTGGGTGCCGTCGTGGGTGCAAGAATTGCTTTAACTCCGTCGCGTGGGACTTTGCCGCGGGTGAACCGTTCGACCGTGCCGTCGAGGACAAGATTATCGACAGTCTTGACCATCCCTTTATTGATGGCCTGACGATTCTGGGTGGCGAGCCCATGGAACCCGAGAATCAGGCGGGTCTCGTTGACTTTATCGAACGCGTGCGTGCGGCCTATCCTGTGGAGTCGGGGAAGACCATTTGGTGCTTTACCGGCGACGTGCTCGAGGAACTTATGCCGGGCGGTCGTCACTATACCGAGGCGACGGAGCGCATTCTCGCTTGCCTCGATATGTTGGTGGACGGTCCGTTCGTTCAGGATCTGTACGATATCTCGTTGCGCTTTAAGGGCTCGAGCAATCAGCGCGTGATTGATATGAACGCCACGCGTGCCCGTGCCGAGCGTGAGAATATTGCGCTTTGCGACGCCGTGGAGCTTTGGCGGGACGATCCGGTCTATTCGACCCATACTATGTAGGTGGCAGAGGTTGCGTGCCGGCGTGGTACCATAGCGCGAACGCTAAATCGAAAAAAGTGAGGCCCAGATGGTCGATCAGGAAAAAGTCGAGACTGCCATTAAGCTGCTGCTTGAAGGTATAGGCGAGGACCCAACTCGTGAGGGCTTGCTGGAGACTCCGGCACGCGTCGCCCGTATGTATGGCGAGATTGCCGGCGGTATGGACCAGAGTGCCGAGGAGCACCTATCCAAAACTTTTGCCGTCGCTTCGAACGATTTGGTTATCGAGCGCGACATTACGTTTTACTCGCTGTGCGAACACCATCTGCTGCCGTTTTATGGCAAGGCTGCGATCGGCTATATCCCTAACGGTCGCGTGGCGGGCCTGTCTAAGCTTGCTCGCACGGTTGAGGTCTATGCCCGTCGTCTGCAGCTGCAGGAGCAGCTGTGCGCACAGGTTGCCGATGCCCTCATGGAGTATCTTGCTCCCCAAGGGGCGATTGTGCTGATGGAAGCCGAGCACATGTGCATGACCATGCGTGGCGTGCAAAAGCCCGGCACCAAGACCGTGACGCTCGCTCGCCGCGGTGTCTTTGAGACCGATTCGGCGCTCGAGGAGCGGTTCTTTAGGATGCTGGGCCGCTAACCATGAGAGTCGTCAACGACTTTACATCGAAGACCGATGAGGGGACACCGCGTCGCGGCTTTATGGCTTCGGGCCTGACTCCTTTTGGCGCCATGCCTCGCATTGATTACATTTGTGCCAACGGGCTGTTCCGGCGGCACCTGGGCAACATTGCACAGTTGGAATCGGGGCGCATCTTTTGCCGCCACGGTATTGACCATCTGCTGGATGTCGCGCGCATTATGTGGATTAAGAATCTCGAGGAACAGCTCGAATTTGACCGCGAGGTCATTTACGCCACGGCGCTTCTTCACGATATCGGCAAAGATGAACAGTATGAATCGGGTATATCCCATGATGTTGCAAGTGAGTGCGTCGCCGATGCGATTCTCGGCGGCATGCCCAATGACGTGGCGTTTGAGCCGGCCGATGCCGCAGCCATTAAGACGGCCATTCTGGGCCATCGAAAGCTGCGCGTGAACAGCCAACCGCTTGAGCGCCTGCTCTATGCAGCCGACAAAGCGTCGCGCGCCTGCTTTGCATGTCCCGCGCGCAATGCTTGCAACTGGAGCGATGATAAAAAGAACCTGTCGATTCGCGTGTAGTTAGTTTGCGCGGTCGGGGTTCTAAACGAAGGAGACGATCGCGATGAGTAACAAAAAACTGCCCGAGAATGCAACTAAGACTGAAGGTGCCGAGCTCGCTCGCCGTGGAAGGGGCGAAATATCCACCGCAACGGCGGTGCCCCACGTGAGCTATGACGATCTGCGCCATGCCGATCGCATCACCGTTGAAGGACTTGAGGTTTTTGCTAACCACGGCGTGTATCCCGAAGAGAACGCGCTGGGCCAGAAGTTCATTGTGTCCTTGGTGCTCTATGCCGACCTGCGTGCAGCGGGGGAGCACGATAGCCTGGACGCCTCGATTGACTACGGCTCGGTGTGCCACGATGTCGATGGTTATCTGCGCGAGCATACGTTTAAGCTTATCGAGGCTGCAGCCGAGGGTGTAGCCCAGATGCTGCTGCGTCGTTACCCCCTGCTGCTTGGCGTGCGTGTTAAGCTCGATAAGCCTTGGGCACCCGTCGGTCTTCCCCTGGCAAGTTGCGGTGTCGAGATCGAGCGCGTGCGCTAACCGGCCCTACAGCTCGTTGGCAGGCGGTTTTTTGAGCCGCTGCGACAGAGCCCTATTGTTGGGGCAGTACGTGTCGAGCAGGGCGTGAAACCGCTGATTGTGGCTTGGCTCGAGCAAGTGGACGAGCTCGTGGGCGACAACCATGTCGAGGCACTCGACTGGGTAGGCGGCGAGCTCGCGCGCGATGCGAATGGCGCCGGTTTTGGGCGTGCAGGAACCCCAGCGCGTCTTCATGCTGCGTACGGAAACGCGGGAAACGGCGACACCCATTGCGATTTCGTATGCATGCACCATATCGCGCAGCTCCGTGGTGACCTCGGAGGCATAGAGCTGGTCGATGTGGGCTTGGAGCTCATCGGACGTTAGGTCGTCGAGGATTGCGTGCCGCTTGGCCTGTAGGCCTTCGTCCGATTCATCGGTACCCATAAAACTTGCGAAGGTGGCCTGCTTGGGTCGCGGTGCGGGTGATGCAAAGTTGTGATCGAGTGCGTCCTGTACCGTGATGGGCTTGCCCCAAAGTGCAATGATGGACGAGGGACTGAGCGGCTCTCGCACTGTCGCCTGACGTTGCTCACGCTGGGCAAGTCGGCTGATAATCCAGGCGCTGTTGCGCTTCACAAACGCTTCAATACGCTCGCGGCTGGCGCCGAGCGGTGCGCTGGCGTGGACCTCACCGCTCGATGTGACACGTAGGTTGAAGTTCTTGACGCGCTTTTTGGTAACGACGACGGGGATGGGCGTCCCATCCGGTCGGGATACGGAAATCGTAAACTGCTGCGTCAAAAGCGGTCCTTTGGATTGGGGACGGGCCGGCATGTCGACCGTTCGGCATGCCGGCCCGCTCAAGGGATGTGAAATTAATAGCGCTCAAAGAAGGCAAGCGCGTTGTCGCTGCAGAGCTTTTGCATCACGGTCTTGCCAAAGTGCTTGGAGAGCATGTTCTGGAATTCGGGCATCTTGCTGGCATCGGAGAGGAAAGTGGGCACCGTGGCACCGTCCCAGTCGCCGCCGAGCGCGATGGCGTCCTCGCCGCCCAGGTCGAGCCAGTGCTCGATATGTGCCGCCAGCTGGTCGAAGGTGACGTCTGCGGCGGTTTTGTCGGTTGCGTCGTTGGAAAGGAACTCGCTGCAGTAGTTGAGGCCGACGATGCCGCCCATGTCGCGAATGGTACGGAACTGGTCGTCGGTAAGGTTGCGCTTGACGCCGCAAACCGCACGGGAGTTGGAGTGGCTGGCGACGAAGGGGCGCGTGGCGTGGGCGACAACCTCGTCAAAGCACTCATCGTTGAGGTGGGAGACGTCGAGTACCATGCCGGCGTGCTCCATTTGCGTAAGTGCCTCGACGCCGGCGGCGGTAAGGCCGGCGTGGGTGTCGTGGCCGCTCGCGAGCGGTCCCTGCGCGTTCCAGCTGAGTGACGACATAAGCACGCCCAGGCTCTTGAGCACCTCGATCAGCGCGGGGTCCTCGGCAAAGAACGTGGCGTTTTCGATGGTGTGGATACAGGCGATCTTGCCGTCCTTGAGCGCGGGGCGAATGTCTGCGGCGCTGCGCACGTTGACCATGCGGTCGTGGTTGAGCATTGCCTGGCCGCTCATATGCGCCATGATTTGCGCCTGGAAGCGCGCGGCGTGGGCGGTGGGGATCTCGTCGGGGACAAACGTAGCGAAGCACTGTGCCCACGGCGTGTTGCCGATCTTTGCAAGCGAGATGGCGCAGGCGTTACCCTCGATGAGGTCGAAATCTTGCGGATGCGTTTCGTCGCCGGGGAAATAACCGTCGGTGCCGGCGGTAAAGCGCAGGTCGAGATCGAGCGTGGCCCAGCCGATTCGGTCGGCGGTGTCGCAGTGTAGGTCAAATACGGGATATGCCATGGTTCCTCCGGTTGCAGCGTTTCTTTGCAAACTGTCTTCAAATTGTATGACTAGGGTATAGTTAGCGCCATATGTTCATGGCGGCCCGTGTTGTGCGCCGCCCTTATCACGGAGGTTTCCATGTCCAACCAGGGCAAGAAGGTCAAGACTCATTATCGCGGCACGCTCGACGACGGCACGCAGTTCGATAGCTCCTACGATCGCGGCGAGCCGCTGGAGTTCACCTGCGGCGCCGGCCAGATGATCAAGGGCTTCGACGCCGCTGTTGTCGACATGCAGGTGGGTGAGAAGAAGACCGTGCACATTCCTGCTGCCGATGCCTACGGCGAGCACAATCCCGAGATGGTTCTGACCTTCCCGGCCGAACAGGTTCCCAACATCGAGCAGATTGAGAAGGGCATGAAGCTCTTCCTGTCCACGCCGAGC
>USQE01000068.1 GCA_900556675.1 uncultured Collinsella sp. | reverse complement strand
ACAATGTGATTTCATTCCAAGCCGATTGCTGCACACAGGCTGCAAAGCTTGAAGTTGAGCCTGCGCCCGATACCGTGATTCGTGTTTTCATGGCGTGGCAGAGATCCGATGCATTTGTTGACATTGCAGAGCAGGCGCTGACCGCACCCGAACGCTGCGGTTTTACCGTTGTTGAGTGGGGCGGGACGGAGATAAGCACAGGAGACGAGAACTGAATGACAGTAACAAGATTGATTGACGCGCAGCATTCGAAGGACATAAATCTTCCGAATGAGCCGTTTAAACTGTTCGGGCGGCTGATTCCGAAATATTCGGACGGAAAATGGAGTTGGGAAACGGAGCTTTTTGCACCGGAGAACGCTTCTGAAATGCGCTTTCCGGACGAGCATTATGATTTTGAACAAATGAGCGAAAACTGCACTTTTATCGGCGCGTATGACGGCGAATGCGATGATGAGAGCATTCGCGGCGCGGCAAGCGGTGCCGATGCGGAAAACTGTATCGGACTTGCGGTAATGCAGGAAGGCTTCTTTAAGTATATGTACCTCTGTGACCTGAAGGTCAGCGCGGCGGCACGGGGCCGCGGCATCGGAATGAAGCTTATCGAACGCGCGAAAGAGCTTGCGCGGGAAAAGGGGTATCGCGGGATTTACGTCATTGCACAGGACAATAATCTCGGCGCATGTCTTTTTTACCTGAAATGCGGGTTCCGCATCGGCGGATTTGACACGGAAATCTATCGCGGCACGGCACAGGAAGGCAAGAGCGACATTATCTTTTACCTTGACTGCTGAGCCGGACCGCACGTCAATATAACGGCGCAAACACAGCAAACACAAAACGCTGCACCCGAAAAAGGATGCAGCGTGTTTTGTTATTCAATCGGATTCAGTTGAAGCACAAAACAAAATCAGGCGCGGAATCCGAATTGCCGAACGGCAGGGCAAAGCTTATCTGCCTGCGGTTGCGACCATAACGGCCTTGATGGTGTGCATGCGGTTTTCGGCTTCGTCGAATACCTTGGAGCAGGGAGCACGGAAGACTTCGTCGGTAACTTCCTGTTCTGCAACGCCGTACTTTTCGTAAATCTCTCTGCCGACGGAGGTTTCAAGATCGTGGAAGCTGGGCAGGCAGTGCAGGAAGATGGCACCCGGGTTGGCCATAGCCATGACCTCGGAGGTGACACGATACGGGGTGAGCTGAGCGATGCGCTCGGCCCAGACCTCGTCAGGCTCGCCCATGGAGACCCACACGTCGGTGTAGATAACGTCGGCACCGGTGACGCCGTCCTTGACGTCGGTGGTCAGCTTGATGGTGCAGCCGTTGGCCTCGGCGATGGGCTTGCAGGCCTCGATGACGTCGTCGGCGGGCATGCACTCCTCGGGGCCGCAGGCCACGAAGTTCATGCCGAGCTTGGAGCAGACAACCATGAGGGAGCGAGCAACGTTGTTCTTGCAGTCGCCCATGAAGACGAGGGTCTTGCCCTTGATGTCGTAGTTGAAGTTCTCCTGGACGGTCAGGATGTCGGCGAGCATCTGGGTGGGATGCCACTCAGTGGTCAGGCCGTTCCACACGGGCACGCCGGACTTAGCAGCGAGCTCCTCGACGTCGTCCTGGGCAAAGCCGCGGAACTCGATGCCGTCATACATGCGACCGAGAACGCGGGCGGTGTCCTCGATGGACTCCTTCTTGCCCATCTGCGACGAACCCGGATCGAGGTAGGTGACGCCCATGCCCAGATCCATGCCGCCGACCTCGAAGGCGCAGCGGGTACGAGTGGAGGTCTTCTGGAAAAGCAGAACGATGTTCTTGCCCTCGAGATAGCGGTGCGGAACGCCAGCGCGCTTCATGTCCTTGAAGTTCTTGGAGAGCTTGAGCAGGTACTCGATCTCCTCGGTGGTGAGGTCGAGGAGCTTGAGGAAGCTACGGCCGGAGAGGTTAACACCCATGGTTCGTTTCCTTTCGAAGAAATGAATTACGTAAGTAATTAGTGTAGCCCGTTTGATGGGCGAAACCGGTGCGGTTGTAGGGGGACCGCACCGGAAACGGAAAGACTTAGAGGTCCTCGCGCCAGAAGGGCATGCTCATGCAGCGCGGGCCGCCACGGCCGCGGGAGAGCTCGGCGGAGGGCACGACGAGAAGATCCAGGCCCTCCTTGTACAGCACGTCGTTGGTGACGGTGTTGCGGGCGTAGACGCAGATCTTGCCGGGCTCGACGCACAGGGTGTTGGAGCCGTCGTTCCACTGCTCGCGGGAGGCCGCGATCGGGTCGCCGCCGCCGCAGGGGATCAGCTTGACCTGGTCGACGCCGGTGGCGTCCTCCAGGACGTGCTCGAGGGTGTCCTCGATCAGGCGGATGTTCACGTCGCCCGGGTTCTTGCCGGCGGTCAGCTCGTAGACGCGCAGGGTGCCCATGATGGCGGGGGGGATCGTGAACTTATCGACGTCGATCTGGGTGAAGACCGTGTCGAGGTGCATGAAGGCGCGCGAGACCGGGATGTCGAAGGCCAGGATGCGCTCGACCTTGGAGTCGGAGTTCCAGAAGATGTTCTGGGCCATGACGTCGATAGCGGCGGCCTGGGTGCGCTGGGAGATGCCGACGGCGAGGGTCTTCTCGTTGATGTTCAGCACGTCGCCGCCCTCGGTGTGGAACTGGCAGTCGCGGCGGAAGTACAGGGAGACGTCCTTGTAGTCGGGGTGGTACTTGAAGACGTACTTGCCGTACAGGGTCTCGCGGTTGCGGGTGACCGAGTACATGCGGTTGAGGTTGACGCCCTCGCCGACGACCGCGAACGGGTCGCGGGTGAAGTAGAGGTTGGGCATCGGGTCGATGATCAGGTCGGACTCGGACTCGGAGTTGACCAGGGAGTCGAGGGTCGTGGACGCCGTGAGGGGCATGTCGATCTCGGCCTTGGTCATGCCGGCCATGGTCTTCTTGACGAACTCGAGGTTGTCCTCGATGGAGTCCAGCTTCTCGCGGACGATCTGCGGCATGTGCTGGCCGCGGATGCCGGCCTCGGCGATGTACTGGTCGGTGAACTCGGCGCGGGCGCCGGGGACCTGGTCGAACACCTCGGCGACGAGGTTCTCGAGGTAGAGCACCTCGACGCCCTGGTCCCTCAGGATCTGGGCGAAGGTGTCGTGCTCCTGCTGTGCGACCTCCAGGAACGGGACGTCGTCGAACAGGAGTCGCTCGAGCTCGTCGGGCGGCAGGTTGAGGAGCTCGTCGCCGGGACGGTGCAGGCAGACCTTCCTGAGCTTGCCGATCTCGGAAGGCACGTGCAGACCTTTCGTCATGGCCTCCTACCTTTCTTTCGGGCCTTACTGGCCGAATGTATCAGCGCCCCTCCATATGGGACGCTGCTTGCTGACAGCTCTAGTTATATCCAAATTCCATTCGTAATGCTACCTCGCCCCCGAACGGTCAGCAAAGTACGATGAACGGTATATCGCATATGATTTCCCATGATGCACTTCAGTTTCGTAAAGCAGATTTTCCTAGGTAAACGTTATTTTTCTAGGAAATCAAGCTTGAACACTCAAAGTTATCCATGATTCAAAATTGCATAGTGAAAACGGTTTTCTGCATATAAATGACGCTTGCCCTCGATTCGACCTACATTCGATTATATTCAGCTTGCTATCATTCTTATTCATACATTCTCACCAGTTGAGTGAGGATATAGATCGCTTGCTCAAAGCACCGGACGTTAGTGCTTCGGCTTGTCAGCGTAAGAAGTAGGTAAAGATACCGTTCACGCGATACGTCCGTGCCAGCGGTCGACTAAATTGAGACAATAGTGAATTAGAGTTAGGCTACCGTCCCCTGCGGGGACTGAACGGACAGATGCATATGCCGAGCAAAATCGAAAAGAAACAAAAGGCCGCTAAGCTGCGCAAGCCGCCGCGCGACTTCTCGTACACGCAAAACCGAGAGCTTAGCTGGCTGCGCTTTGACAACCGCGTGCTTGACGAAGCCTTCGACGAGACCGTTCCGCTGTTCGAGCGTCTAAAGTTCGTGTCGATTTTCGAGTCTAACCTCGACGAGTTTCTCATGGTGCGTGTGGGCGGCCTGTCCGATCTTGCAGAGCTCAAAAAACAGCCTGTCGACAACAAGAGCAATATGACCGCCTCCGAACAGGTCGATGCTGTCATGGCAGAGCTGCCCGGGCTCCTTACCCGTTGGGAGTCCATCTTTAAGAGCATCGAGGACAAGCTCGACGCTCTGGGCGTTCACCGCGCCCGCATCGATTCGCTTACGCCCGAGGAGCGCACCTTCGTAACCCGCTACTTCCAAGCCTACGTGTCGCCGGTCATCTCGCCGTTGGTCATTGACCCGCGCCATCCCTTCCCCAACCTGCGCAACGGCGCACTCTATCTGGCTTGTGGCCTGGACGGCGTCACCGACGAGGAGAGCCTGCTGGGCCTTATCGAGATTCCCACCTCGATGAACCGCGTGGTCGAGATCCCCTCGCCCACCGGCACCTACTCCTACATCTTGCTCGAGGACGTCATCCTCGCCTGCCTGGACAGTTGCTTTGGCTCCTATAAGCCGCTGGACCGCGCGCTGATCCGCGTCACCCGCAATGCCGATATCGACCCGGACGGCGAAGGCGTCGAGGAGGAAGAGGATTACCGCCAGCACATGAAGCGCATCCTCAAGAAGCGCCTGCGCCTGCAGCCGGTGGTGCTCGCCGTATCGGGCTCGCTCGAGAAGGCAACGCTCAAGACCATCCGCAAGGCGCTCGAGCTTTCTCGCCGCTCGGTCTTTACCTGCGATATCCCCCTTGACCTTGGCTACGTCTTTGGCATTGAGGGTAAGATTCCCGAGCACCTGCGCAATGAGCTCCTCTTTACGCCGTTTAAGCCGCAGCCCAATCCCACCATCGATATGGCCCGCTCCATCCGCGAGCAGGTGCTGCAGCACGACAAGCTGCTCTTTTACCCTTACGAGGCAATGAACCCGTTCTTGGACCTGGTGCACGAAGCAGCCTATGACCCCGAGTGTATCTCGCTGCGCATCACGCTCTACCGTGTGGCAAAGCAGAGCCGTCTGTGCGAGTCGCTCATCGATGCTGCCGAAAACGGCAAAGAGGTCACGGTGCTCATGGAGCTTCGTGCCCGCTTTGACGAGCAAAACAACATCGAATGGGCCGAGCGCCTGGAAGAGGCCGGCTGCACCGTTATCTACGGCTCCGAGGGCTTTAAGTGCCACTCAAAGATCTGCCAGCTCACCTATCGCGAGGGCATGGCGCTTACCCGCCTGACGCTTTTGGGTACCGGCAACTTTAACGAGAAGACGGCCAAGCTCTACAGCGACTTTATGCTCATGACCGCGCATCCCGGCATCGGCGAGGACGCCAACCTGTTCTTCCGCAACCTGTCGCTGGGCAACCTGCGCGGCGACTACCGCTTCCTGGGCGTGGCGCCCGTGGGCCTCAAGCCGCTCATCATGCGCGGCCTGGACCGCGAGATTCAGCGCGCCCTTGTCGGCGAGCCCGCCCGCGTGTTCTTTAAGCTCAACTCGCTTACCGACCGCGAGGTCATCGACAAGATTGCCGAGGCATCGTGTGCCGGCGTGCGCGTGGACATGATCATTCGCGGCATCTCGTGCCTCAAGCCCGGTGTTCCGGGCAAGACCGAGAACGTGCACGTGCGATCCATCGTCGGACGTTTTTTGGAGCATGCGCGCGTCTATGCCTTTGGCGTGGACTCGGACATGATCTACCTGAGCTCGGCAGACATGATGACGCGCAACACCGAGCACCGCGTGGAGATCGCCTTCCCCGTGCTCGACCCCACCTGCCGCGCCCTGGTGCACGAGTACATGGGCATGCAGCTGCGCGACAACGTGAAGGCACGCAGCCTGACGAGTGACGGCACCTGGGTTCCGGTGGAGCGCAAAGAGGACGAGAAACCCTTCAACTCGCAGGAAGCTCTGCTGGAGCGCGCGTATCGCAACGCCGAGGCCGCCGCGCAGCAGCGCGCACAGGAGAAGGAACGTGTGGCCGAAAAAGTTATCCAGGACGAGATTGAACATGGGGCGGCTGCCAAACCGGAAGCGGTTGCCGCTCTCCCGGTGAATGAGCCCGAGGCTGCCGCAGAGCCCGCCGTGGAGAAAGCGCCCGAGGCCGCTACTGCGACTCCGGAGCCCGCCGCCGAGGCAAAGCCCGCCCCTGCTCCTGAGCCGCAGCCGGCCACACCCAAGGTCCAAGAGGTCCAGGCGACCGTCATTGAGCCCAAGCCTGCACCTGCACCTCAGCCCGAGCCGCAGGTCACCAAGCCCGCACCCGAGACGAGCGCCCGTCGCGATAAGCCCGCCGGCAAGACCAAGGCCATCGAGCGCCATCGCCCCGGTCGCGTGCGCATAGGCCTGGGCCTGATCGGCCTGGGTCTAAAGACGCTCATTACCGGCAAGACGAAATAGTCGTTTGTAGAAGCGCCCCGCATTTGAGGAAA
>USQE01000067.1 GCA_900556675.1 uncultured Collinsella sp. | reverse complement strand
ACGGAGCCGGCGGGGTTGAAGTATTCCAGCTTGACGAGCACGCGGGCCTTGAGGTCCTCATCGGCCTCAAAGTGAGTGAGCTCCAGAAGCGGAGTGTGGCCGATAAGCTGATCGATGGACGTGTAAACATTGCTCATGGTGAACCTCCAAAGTGTTCAAATGACTGGATACCGTGTGGGTTTACGGTGTGAGTAGCAGCGAAACCCATAAACCTTATGGGTTGTTCTTTTTGCTGTTGGCAAGCATAGTAGACAGTAAAGCCTAGTAATGCAATAGGAAATAGAAGATTATTACGAGTCGATTAACCAGCTTGACGGGAATAGGTATTTTCAAAACCAATTTTTCGGCTAGAATTTCTACGAATTAAAAGACCGAAAGGCAGCAATATATATGTTGGTTTCCACAAAGGGCAGATATGCCCTGCGCGTTATGGTCGACCTGGCCGAGCACCAGGCGGCAGGCCGCATTCCCCTCAAAGAGATCGCCGCGCGTCAGGGGATTTCGGAGAAATATCTGGAGAACATTTTGGCCACGCTCGTGCGCGCCAATATGCTCTCGGGCATGCGCGGCAAGGGCGGCGGCTACGTGCTCACGCGCCCGCCCGAGCAGTACACGGTGGGCGAGATCTTGCGCCTGACCGAGGGCAGCCTGGCGCCGGTCGCATGCCTAGACGGCGACTGCAAGGGCTGCTCGCGTTCGGACGAGTGCCCCACGCTCGACGTGTGGAAGAACCTGGACAAGCTCATTAACGACTACCTCGACGGCGTGACGCTCGATGCGCTCGTAGCCCCCAACGAGGGCTACGACTACGTCATCTAGCCCCACCTGCTATTGGGGGACGGGGTAGAAATGGTAGATTTTCCTGCCCTCTGAGGCTCGACAAATGACAAGGCCGCCCATCGTTGCGATGGACGGCCTTAGTTTTGGCGTGTTGTGGCGGTCCGTATCCGGTTGCTTTAGTTCCTGGCGACGCTGTCGAGAATGCTGCGCATGATGGATACCAGGATGCTGCCCATAAAGGCCGATCCAAAGCTGGCAATGGAGATACCCGCGCCCAGCAGATTGACCGACAGGTAGCTGGCCAGCTCGAGCATAAAGCTGTTGACTACGAGCTGAAAAATACCAAGCGTGATAATAGTGAGCGGCAGCGAGATGACCGTCAGGAACGGCTTGACGAGCGAGTCGACGATGTTGAGGAACAGTGCCACGAAGGCAAAGCAGACCCAGGCGTCGGCCATGCCGAAGGGCTGAATGCCGGGGACGAGAAACGTTGCGATCGCGATGGCGATTGAGGTCAAAAGCCAGTTGAGCAAAAAGCGCATGGTGGGAATCCTTTCTTGCGCATGGCGTGGTGAGGGGCGTGAGGGGCACATGCCTTTGCAACTCGGGTAGATGCGCGGGCATGGCCCTGTTTGGGCGCCCATTGTCTCAGATATTCATGGAGCTTGCGTGCGCATTCGGTTTCAAAACGGCGTTCGTCCTAGAAAACGCGCCGCTGGCAGAGAGTCTTGTCGCTTTAGTTTGGTGGTGTGCTACACTGCTACGGGCAAAAGCCACAGGCGTTGCCCTATTGCATAGAACGGGCGAACGATGTCCGATGTCAGTATCAACTTCGATGCCTTTTGGCGGGTTTGGCGGTGATCGATGAATATCGAGAACATGTTTGACAAGCCTGATGTCAAGCAGCTGGTCCACGCATTTAGCCTTTTGGACGACGAGAAAGATATCCAAGCGTTCTTGACCGATATCTGCACGCCGCGCGAGATTTGTGATCTATCGCAGCGTCTGCAGGTTGCGCGTTACCTGGACGAGGGCGAGCCCTATGTTGAGGTTCAGGCGCGTACCGGCGCTTCGTCCACCACGGTGAGCCGTGTGTCCAAGGCACTCAACGGCGAGTACGGTGGCTACCGCAAGATCCTCATTAAACTGGAGGATGGCGAGTAGGTCGCGCCAAAAACGAATTGTGCAAAACCGCTCCTCCGGGGGCGGTTTTTTGATCCCCTGGGGACGGAGGAAAACAGATCACCGGGTTAGACTGACCCTCTCCATGATCCGTTTTCCTCCGTCCCCAAGGGATCAAATCTGTTGGCGTGGGGCAAATCTGTCCGCTTGGGCGGGTAGGATGGATGCATTGATTATTGCGAACAGTTTGAGCGGAGGACCATGCCTGTTCGAATCTATACCACCAATGCCGGCACGGATTTGAGCGATGCCGAGTCGGCGTTGCTTGCCGACCTTATCGCTCGCCACGGGCGTGCCGTGTTGCTGGCACCTACGTTTGCCGAGCTCGACCTGTGCCGTCATGATGCGGCGGAAGCCGGCGTTTCGCTGGGTATTGACTACAAGACGCCTACATCGTGGCTTCGCTCGCTTTGGGAGCTTTTGGGCGACGGGCGCGATTTCGTCGACAACCTGCAACGCCAGATGCTGTTTTCGGATATGGTCACGCGTCTCGATGATGCCGATCTGCAGCCGCTTTCGCGCAGCCAGGGCACGGTGCGCATGCTCGCGCGCATGGCTCGCGACGTGCTACCGGGTGTGGCGGGGACGACGGCCGAGCGATGCGGTGGCAACAACTGCCAGCCTAAGCCAAAAAGCGATGCCGAGGCTCGTGTATTCGAGCTTTTGCGCGCCTATGCGGGCGGTTTGGACCGTCGAGACATGGTCGAGCCCTGCGAGGCAGCTGACATTATGGCCGGTGCCCTGGCCGATAGCCTGCCGGCGTGCACCCGCGCCGTATGTGTGCGCGGTATCACGTCGTTTACGCACGGTCTGCTCGAGCTGCTGTCTGCCGTGGCGAACAATGGGGGAGAGGTCGTCGTGCTGCTTGCCCGCGAGCAGGCGGCGATGCGCGAGGAGCTTGCCGCGGCATTTGATGCCCGCGGCGTGCTGTTTGAGGCCGCGCCGCTGGAGGAGGATGCCGTCGCGCCTGATGCCGCTTGCGGGACCGCCGCTCAGCCTGCCTTTATTGAGGTCGCCGGCCCC
This sequence comes from uncultured Collinsella sp., assembly GCA_900556675.1. Classification (GTDB taxonomy): domain Bacteria; phylum Actinomycetota; class Coriobacteriia; order Coriobacteriales; family Coriobacteriaceae; genus Collinsella. Next base: position 3,554 of record USQE01000067.1, on the reverse strand, counting down.
CATGCCCGTGCTCATGTCTATGCGGACGCCATCGATAAGTTGGTGAAAGCGCACAAGGAGTCCAAGGTCGATAAAGCTACTGCAATGCCCACCGACCCCGTGCGCGTGCTCGTCGTTTCTGCCCGGGCACCCCAGCTGTTCGGTGAGCTCGCCTCTCGTCTGGCGGCTCGTCATATCGCTGCCGAGACAACTGAATTCACGGCGTTTTCCCAATCCATTGCGGGCAGGCAGTTTGCGGCGCTTGCCGGCCTGATCGAGCGCATGAAGGCCGCCGATGAGGGCATGGCGTCAAAGACCGAGTGGTGGCCCGCGCCGGAGCTTACCGACTGGATCTACAGTCCGCTTTCGGGCGCTGATGCCGTCAATGCCCGTACCTTCGATAAGAATATGCGTCTCTCGCGCAGCAAGACTACCGCGGGCGTAAAGAGCCTACTACAGAGCGTTCAGGGCCAGGTGAGGGGCGCGCGCAAGGCGGCGAGCGACGATAACTGGTTTAAGAACGTACCGTGTGTGGTCTCGGACGTGTTCCAGGCGCTGTGGCGTGACAAGCCCGTGACGGCGCTTAAGGCCATGCTTGCCGTTGCCGAGGCGTTGCCCGATCGCTCGCTGGGCAGCTTGGATGGCCAGGCTCGTCGCCAGGCGGAGGTAGCCCTGCTGCGCCACGCCATCGACATCCTTATGAATGGCGCCCGCGCGCTCGACGTGTCGCAGGCCGCGACCGTGCCCGTGCTCGATGGCATTCGCACCAAGGTGGACAAGCGCAGCACCGCCTACGATTACGAGACCTACGAGGTTGACCGTGCGCCACGTGCTCAGGTTCGTTTTGCTTCGCTTGCCGATGCGGCAGCTCTGCGCCCCGGCAGCTACGATGCCGTGCTGTTTGCCGATGTCGATCTGGACAGCTATCCGCTCTCGCACGAGGAGGGGCCGCTGGCCACGCTGACGGCGAGCCTTGGTCGCGAGGGCGTGACGCTTGAGCCCGCGGCCTTGCTGCGCGCGCGCTTTGGCCACGCGATGCAGGCGTCACGCGGCCCGGTTACGCTCGCCCGTGTGACCCACGATCGCCAGGCGCGCGAGTGCTATCCGGCTGCCGTGTGGACCGAGTTGCGGGCGCATGCCGAGGCTGACGGCGCTAAGATCGCTGACGACGCTAAGACCGCTGGTGACGCTAAAGCCGCTGGCGCCGACAAGGCGAAGTGCGTGGGTGAGGGTGATATCGTAAGGGACTTCGATCCCGCGGCGGGCGAAGGTCTCAAGCGCGAGCGCGTGACCTGTGAAGCCCCTCAACATCTGAGTGCCGAGGCCGTGCCGTATTTGGTCTTGCGCCGTCGCGATGGCGAGGGCGAGGACGCGCCGCTCGTGCCGCGCCTGACGTCCGCCTCGCAGATCGAGGCCTATTCCACCTGCCCGCTGTGCTGGTTTGTCTCGTATCGCGTCAAGCCCCAGTCTATCGACGCGGATTTTGGCAACATGGAGAAGGGCAACTTCGTCCACGACGTGCTGGAACACCTGCATGCCCGTCTGCCCCAAGAGGGCATGGAGCGCGTGACGCCCGAGAACTTGCTGCGCGCGAAGGAGCTGCTGCACGAGGTCTTTGCCGAGACCCTGGCCGAGCACGCCGGCAAGCGCGGTACCGAGGGCCCGCTGGTGCCGCTCTCTCCAGTGGAGGAGCGCCAGGCGGCCGAGATCTTGCCGCAACTGGAGGGCGTGCTCGCCTACGAGTCCGAGGCGCTCGCGCCCTTCGCGCCGCGCTACCTGGAGTTTGCGTTCAACGAGCTCCAGGTCGAGTATGCCGGCTGGCCGCTCGGCGGGCGCATCGACCGCGTGGATGTGGACGCCGAGAACCGCGCTGTGGTGATTGACTACAAGCATCGTTCGGGTGTCGAGGAGTTTAAGCTCGCCGACCCCACGGTGCGCGACGAGGAGTCGGGCGAGGCCCCCATCGACGATCCGCGCTGGCTGCCGCCCCATACCCAGACACTCATCTACGCGCAGGCCATGCGCCGGGCGCTGGGTCTAGATGCCCGTGCGGCGCTCTATTTTTCGACCAAGGGCGGCAAGCCCGCACTGCGTGGTGCCGCAAGTGCCGAGCTGCTCGAGGAAGAGCGCGGCGACGGTCGCATTCCAGGCCTCAAGAAGGGCTTTCCGGGCGAGGGCGGCAACATGGACTTCGATGCGCTGCTCGACCGCGTGGAGACCGGCATTGCCGAGCGCCTGCGCGAGCTCGAGGCGGGCGACGTCGCCGCTGTCGATCCGACGTCGGCGCAGGCCGCGCATGCGCGCTGCTCGTATAACCACGAAGGAACGTTTGTAAGGAGGGACGTGTAGACCATGGATCTTTCGACCTTGATGCCGCAACAGCTGCAAGTCGTCAAAACGCTCGACCGCCCGATGTTTGTCTCGGCGGGCGCCGGTTCGGGCAAGACCTTTACCCTCACGCGCCGCATCGTCTATGCGCTCTCGCCCGAATCCGGTCCGTTTGTCGAGCATCTGGACCAGGTGCTCGCCATTACCTTTACCAAAGACGCCGCGGCCGAGATTCGCGACCGCGTGCGCCGTGCGCTTATCGAAGAGGGTATGGACGAGGAGGCCCTGACCGTCGACGACGCTTGGATCTCGACCATTCACGGCATGTGCTCGCGTATCCTGCGCGCGCATGCGCTGGAGCTGGGCATCGACCCCGAGTTCACGGTGCTTACCGATACCGATGAGCTTATGGATCAGGCTGTCGAGCATGTGCTGGGGCGCGCGACGGCGCCCGATGCCGCGCCCGAGCTCGCCACTTCGCTTAAGGCCCTCTACGCCTGGTATCCCATGGCGGGCGAGGGCGGGACGTTTGGCGCCGGTACCACCATCAAAGGCCTGGTGCGCGACTTGCTGGAGCTATCGAGCCAGCTTCCGGGCGGCATGGACGATGTGTGCGTGGCGCGCGGCCAGGCCGACACCTCGGCGCTTGCCGATGCCTATCGTGCGGCGCTGGGCGCAAGCAAGGCCACGACCGAGAAAGCGCAGGTGGCACTCGACGCCATCGACGCGTTTGAGGCGAGCGGCAAAACCATGGAGGATGCGGCGCGACTCATGATGTCGTGCAGTATGCCTCGGGCGAGCAAGGCGTTTCCTAAGGAGCAGGTGGAGCTACTCAAGGCCGAGGCCGCCGATGCGTTTATCAATATCGTGCTTGCCTGCGGCGGCCCGGCGCTCGATGCGCTGGTGGGGCTTGCCCGTGCCGTGGAGGCGGAGTACCGTGCGCTCAAGGCCGACCAGTCCGCGTTCGATAACAATGACCTGCTGCGCATGGCGTACGAGGCGCTGCGCGACTACCCGGCTATTCGAGCTGCCTATGAGGGCCGCTTTAAGATGGTCATGATCGATGAGTTCCAGGATACCGATCAGATGCAGGTCGATTTGATTCGCTATCTGACGGGCGCGGGGGAGCGCGCGCTGTGCACCGTGGGCGATGCGCAGCAGTCGATCTACCGCTTCCGTGGCGCCGAGGTTGAGGTGTTTCGCCGCCAGGAGCGCAAGGTGGGCTCCTCTGCTGCGCCCGTGGCGGC
>USQE01000066.1 GCA_900556675.1 uncultured Collinsella sp. | reverse complement strand
TAGCGCTCAACATCGCGACGATTGCGGATGTCCAGGTCGGCCGTGATCTTACCGTACACGCGGTGATTGACGATCACGTTGAGCACGGCGCCGCCGGCGTCGACGATACTCGTGAGCTCATCGCCTGCCTGCTCCACGCTGTGGCGAACCTTGACCAAGCGCGTGGGCACGGCGGGGCTGCTGGGGGCCTCCTGCAGCACATAACCACGGTTGGTGGCCACGACATCGTGCCCATCGGCACGCAGCAGGGCAATATCCTGAACCACGATCTGACGGCTCACGCCAACCTCGCGGGCAAGTGCGCTGCCCGAAACTGGCTCCTTGGCCACCTCGAGCACGTCCATGATGGCACGGCGACGCTCGCGGGCGTTCATTATTTACCGTCCAGCAGACGCAGGTGCTTAAGTGAGAGGTCGAGGATCGGGGCGGAGTGTGTCAGCGCGCCCGAGCTAATAAAGTCAACGCCCAGGTCGGCGAGCGCGCGGATATTGCTGGCGTCCACGTTGCCCGAGCACTCGGTCTTGGCGCGACCGGCGATAAGCTCAATCGCGGCAGCCATGTCGTCGTGGGTCATGTTGTCGAGCATGATGATGTCGGCACCGGCCTCCACGGCCTCGCGTACCATGTCCAGGTTCTCGCACTCGATCTCGACCGTCGCGGTAAACGACGCATGGGCGCGCGCCATCTCAATCGCGCGTGCCACGCCACCGGCGGCGTCGATGTGGTTGTCCTTGAGCATGACAGCCGTCGACAGGTTATAGCGGTGGTTGCTGCCACCGCCGATCTCGACCGCGGCCTTCTCAAAGACGCGCATGCCCGGCGTGGTCTTGCGTGTGTCGACGAGCACGGTCTTGGTGTCCTCGAGCGCAGCTGCCATCCGATGCGTGTAAGTAGCGATGCCGCTCATGCGCTGCAGGTAGTTGAGCGCCACGCGCTCGCCCGAAAGCAGTACGCGCGCGTCGCCGCGCACTTGGCCCACGTGGTCGCCGGCGTGCACCTCATCGCCATCGACGACATCAAACAGCACCGAGCTCTGCGGATCCAGCAGCTCAAAGGTGCGAGCGAACACGTCCAGGCCGGCGATGATGCCATCGGCCTTGGCGATGAGCTCCACCGTGGCGGGACGCGCCGTGGGGCACACGCTCGCCGTGCTCACGTCCTCAAACGTAATATCCTCGCGCAGGGCCTGCAGGATCAGATCATCGACGACGAGCTTCATGGTAATGGGATTCATGGTCTACTCCTCCACGGCCTGCGTGCCGGCGGCACGGGCCAAATCATCGATTGCCAGGGTGTCGGCGCTCAGGGCGCGATGACGGCCATCGAGCGCGGGATCGCCCGCCTGCTCTACGACCAGTGACTCGCCGGTACGCATGTACCACGCGGCGCGGCGACCCCAGACCAGTGCCTCGAGCAGGCTGTTTGATGCAAGGCGGTTCTTGCCGTGAACGCCGTTGCAGGCCGTCTCGCCCGCGGCGTAGAGCTCGGGCATCGAGGTGCGGCCGGCCTTGTCGACCCACACGCCGCCCATAAAGTAGTGCTGCGTGGGCGTAACGGGAATGGGCTCGTCCAGGATGTCGCGGCCGTCCTCCAGGCAGCGTGCGCGGATGTTGGCGAAGTGCCCGGTCACCACGTCGCGCTCGACGGGGGCAAAGCTCAGCCACTCGTGCTCGGTGCCGTCCTGCTTCATCTGCTCGCGAATGGCGGCGGCGACCACATCGCGCGGCTGGAGCTCATCGGTAAAGCGCTCGCCGGCGGCGTTGAGCAAAATCGCGCCCTCGCCGCGGCAGCTCTCGCTGATCAGGAAGGTACGGCCCGGCTGCGGCGAGAACAGCCCCGTGGGGTGAATCTGCACGTAGTCCAGGTGCTCCATCTTAATGCCATGCTCCTGAGCGATGTAGCAGGCATCGCCCGTGAGCTGCGGGTAGTTGGTCGAATGGTCGTATACGCCGCCGATGCCGCCCGTCGCCCACAGCGTGTGGCGGGCATGGATCTTAAACGGCTCGCCGGCATGCACGCCCTCGGCGGCATTTGCCAGTTCGTCGGCGGGACGAACCGAGTTGTCCTCGTCCACGGGAACGGCGACGGCGCCGGTGCACACCGTGGCGCCGTCACGCTCGCCCGTCAGGATGTCGGTCATGGCCACGTGCTCCAAAATCTGCACGTTATCCAGCTTGTGAACGGCCTGGAGCAGCTTGGTCGTGATCTCCTTGCCCGTAATGTCGGCATGGAAGGCAATACGCGGACGGCTGTGCGCGCCCTCGCGGGTAAAGTCGAGGCTGCCGTCGGCCTTGCGCTCAAAATCCACGCTTATCGCCAGCAGGTCGTTGATGACCGAGCGGCTCGAGCGAATCATGATGTCGACGCTCTCGCGGCGGTTCTCGTAGTGGCCGGCGTGCATGGTGTCCTCAAAGAAGGCATCGTAATCCGAGCCTTCGGGCAGCACGCAGATACCGCCCTGCGCAAGCATCGAGTCGCACTCGTCGACAGTGCCCTTGGAGAGCATGATCACGCGCGTGCTCGTCGGCAGATTGAGGGCCGCGTACAGGCCCGCCACGCCGCAACCGGCAATGACAACGTCGCACTCCATATCGGGGTATTGTTTGGTTTCCACAGGAATCCTCTCCCTTGTAATGTGACATAAGGGACTGCCCCTCATGTCACATCGTTCTAGCGCGCCGCGTACTCGAGCATGCGGTCGAGCGTAATTTTGGCCTGGTCGGCCGCCTCGTCCGACACGCCGATCTGTACCTCGCCCTCGCCCGTCTCCAGGCATCGCACGAGCTTTTCGAGTGTGATGAGATCCATGTTGACGCAGGTGGGCTGCACCGCGGGAAAATAGAACTTTTTGCCGGTGCCCTCGCAGCGGCGCTCGAGCTCGTAGAGCACGCCGCGGACCGTCACGATGATGAACTCACTCGCGTCCGAATCCTCGGCGTACTTGATGATGCCGGCGGTGGAGCCGATGTAGTCGGCCTCGGCAAGGACGTCGGCCTTGCATTCGGGGTGCGCCAGCACGAGCGCGTCGGGATGCGCCTCCTGCGCATCGACGATCTGCTCGACGGTGATGATGTGATGGCGCGGGCAATAGCCATTGTTGAGGATGACGTGCTTTTGCGGCACCTGCTCGGCTACGAAGCGGCCCAGGTTTTGATCGGGGATGAACAGGACGTGCTGCTGCGGCAGCTCGGACACGATCTTGACGGCGTTGGAGCTGGTGACGCACACGTCGCTCCAGCTCTTGATCTCGACCGTCGAGTTGACGTAGCAGACCACGGCAAGGTCGTCGCCGTACTCGGCGCGCGCCGCATCGACCGTCTCGCGCTTGACCATGTGCGCCATGGGGCAGTCCGCGCCCGGCTCGGGCAGCAGCACGGTCTTGGTGGGGTTGAGCAGCTTGGCGCTCTCGCCCATAAACTCCACGCCGCACAGCACGATGGTCTGCTGCGGCAGGCTCTTGGCGAGCTTTGCCAGGTAGAAGCTGTCGCCGACGTAATCGGCAACGGCTTGGACCTCGGGCGCCACATAGTAGTGCGCCAGGATCACCGCGTCACGTTGGGTTTTTAGTTGCTGAATGGCCTCGACAAGCTCTGCGGGCACCAGTGCCGCGCGCTCCGTTGCCGTCGTTGCCGATGCTAGGCCAGCCGCGATATCGCGTGCAAGCTCCGACGCATCCATGTTCGCGCTCTGTGCCATCAAGGCCCCTCTCTTTTGGCGAATCTTGGGGCTTTAGTATGACACCTAGGTTTACAGCTGACAAGACAGCTGTAAACCTAGGTGTAAAGTTGAAATAAAGATTCGATCATGCGGCAGGCCCATTTTCGAACTGGCAAACTGAGGATAGCCGAGCTCTCGATAGCGTAGGAGACATCTTTGGACGGCCGCCGCGCATGGTCGACGGCATGCCCGCCAGGCAATCGCTCGCCGGCGCCAATCCGCTACAGTGGAGCAGCCGCCGGGGTCAGCTGCTTGATATAGGCCCACATGCGCTGCTTGGCCGCTTTGTCGGTCAGCGCCGCCTCAAAGCCATCGAGTGCGAGCACGCGGCGGCCCTGCACATGGGCGATCAGACCGGGCTTGAGCATGGCGGTGTCGAAGTCATCAATCGCCACGAGCATGTCGGCGTAGGTTTCGCGCATGACATCGGCCGCGCTGTTATCGAGCAGCAGCACCGCCTCGGGGTCCAAGGCCTCAAGCGCCTCGCGGAACAGGTCGCACGGCAGGGCGTGGCCCACCGCCACAGCTCCGTCGCCTGCGCCGGCAACACTCGCCAGCACACAAAAATCTTCGGGCGCGTAACCGATTGCCCCGAGCGCCTTGCGCAGCGCGGCACCGTCCGGACCGGCAGCCAGCTCGCCGCCCGCACGCTCGGCATCGTCTAAATCACCTTTTACCAGCACAATCGGCGAGCACGCGTTGCCTGCGATACGCACGCCGCGACCCGCGAGCGATGCGAGCTCCTGCTCGGTCGCCTGGGCGATGGCTTCTTTTTTCTGGCTTTGTGACGTGGACATGCGCTCTCCAATCGTTTACGTGCCCACCATTATATAAAAGAGCCGACCGCGAGTGGTTGCATTGCGGGCCGTTGGGTATAAGCACGGTCGTACTGAGTTTTACGCGGCCGAGCCGCGTCGCACTATGGAGGTCACCATGGCTGACATTAAGCAGATTACCCCCGAGAACTTCGATTCCGTCGTTAACGGCAGCCTTCCCGTGCTGGTTGATTTTTGGGCACCGTGGTGCGGTCCCTGCCGTTCGCTCTCGCCCATCGTTGACGAAGTGGCCGACGAGCTGGCCGGCAAGCTTGCCGTCGCCAAATGCAACGTTGACGACAATCAGGACCTGGCCATGAAGTTTGGCGTTATGAGCATCCCCACGCTGGTTGTCTTTAAGAACGGCGAGGAAATCGACCGCTCCGTTGGCGCGCTGCCCAAGGCCAGGCTGCAGGCGCTGCTTGAGAAGCACCTGTAATACGCCGGTCATGTGCTGCCGTCCATGAGCGGTTTTGCGCCGCTCACCGGAGAGCCGGGTGCTGCGCCCGCGACCACGGATAGTATGGTAATCACAAACAGCCCCCAGTGAACGGGTGCGGGTCAGACGGACTCGCACCCGTTTTCTTATGCGGCGATGCGCAAAGCGGGCGTAGTAGAATCTGAACCACTGATTAGACCCGTACAAAAGGAGATTTCCCATGCATGACGTCGGAATGAACATGAGCCAGCTTGCCATGAGCGTCAAGCAGGTTAACGACACGATCGAGCTCGCCCACGAGTGGAGCCATCAGCTGCTGCATGCAACCGAGAACTTTGATATGGAGCGCATTGGCGCCAAGCTCGAGGCCGCCATGGCGGCGCTCCACGAGGCGCACGACGCACTCGAGGGCTATGAGGATGCCATCGAGGCCGACCATAACTCTGTTGGCTCCGTAAAGCTGGTGTAGCGTGGCCGAGCACGAGCACGAGCATTCGCACGGGCCGACCGGCGACGCGGGCTGCCGTTGCAGCGGCTCCGCCTCCGAGCTGGTCCGTTTTTCGGTCACCGCGCCCGACGACCTGCTGCGCCGCTTTGACGAGCAGATCGCACGCCGCGGTGACGTAGCCAACCGCTCCGAGGCCGTGCGCGACCTGATTCGCGCCTCGATTGCCAAGGAGCAGATGCGAACGCCCGACGAGCAGGTCATCGGGTCGCTCACCATGATTTACGACCATCACACCGGCGACCTGACGCGCCGCCTGGACGAGGTGCAACACGACTACACCGACGAGATCGTATCGACCATGCACGTGCATCTGGATCACCACAACTGTTTGGAGATTCTGGCACTTAAGGGTCGCGGCGAGCGTGTCTACGAGCTGGCTGACCGTCTGCTGGGCCTGCGCGGCGTTAAACACGGCGAGCTCACCTGCGCCGCCACCGAGCAGAGCCTGGGGCTGTAACAGCACACATTTCAACGAAGGAGGGTCGCATGCGACATGCGCATATCCATGTAACGGGCATTGTGCAGGGTGTCGGCATGCGACCGTTTGTGTATCGCGAGGCCATGGCGCACGGCATTTGCGGCTGGGTGCTTAACGCGGGCGATGGCGTGCATATCGAGGCGCACGCTCCTGGCGAAGCACTCGACGAATTTGTCGACGCGCTTTCCGAGCATGCGCCTGCGGCGTCTCGCGTGGAGCATGTCGAGGTTATGGACCTAGCACCCGGTGACTGGAACGCCGCCAACGAGCAGGGTTTTCGCATTGTGGCGTCGCAGGATCAAACCGCCCACACGACGCTCATCTCGCCCGACATCGCTACGTGCGATGACTGCCTGCGCGAGCTATTCGACCCCGCCGACCGACGCTTTCACTACCCCTTTATCAACTGCACCAACTGTGGACCGCGCTTTACCATCATCCGCTCGCTGCCCTATGACCGAGCGGCCACCTCGATGGATCGCTTTCCCATGTGCCCCACCTGCGCCGCGGAGTATGCCGACCCGCTCGATCGGCGGTTTCACGCGCAGCCCGATGCCTGCTTTGATTGCGGACCGCATATTACGTGGCGCGAGGCCGATCGCG
>USQE01000065.1 GCA_900556675.1 uncultured Collinsella sp. | reverse complement strand
ACAAGTGGACCTTCTCCACCAACGGCGTTTCCATCCAGGGCCGCTACGGCATCCCCTGCGTGGGCTTCGGCCCCGGTGCCGAGTCTCAGGCACACGCTCCCAACGAGGTCACCTACAAGGACGACCTGGTCACCGCTGCCGCCATGTACGTGGCTGCCCTGAACCTCTACGATCCGAGCCAGGCCGATGGCGATGCCACCGTGTTCCGCGCCGGTCTGACCAACAACAAGATCGACTAGTCCCATTCCTCGATCTTGTTGAGCCGGGGGCAGTTTATGCCCCCGGCGCCTCCTATTGACTTGGGGCCCGCGGTCGTTATCTCCCATGCTTCCTCGACGGTGGCGGGTCCTCGTCATAGCGCTCTGCATGTTCTAGCCACACGCGCATGCCGGAGCGCATCTACTCATTGCGATCGTTTCACCTTTAGAAAGGACATTTACATGGACGCCAAGTTTACCGAGCTCGTCGAGCAGCTGAACGGCCTCGATTTTAAGGGTATGTACGGCAGCGACTTCCTGCACACTTGGGACAAGACCACCGATGAGCTCAAGGCGCTCTACATCGTCGCCGACGCTCTGCGCGAGCTGCGCGAGAACAACGTTTCGTCCAAGATCTTCGATTCGGGCCTGGCCGTCTCCCTGTTCCGCGACAACTCCACCCGTACGCGCTTCTCCTTCTCTAAGGCCGCCAACCTGCTCGGCCTTGAGCTGCAGGACCTGGACGAGAAGAAGTCCCAGATCGCTCACGGCGAGACCGTCCGCGAGACCGCTACCATGATCTCCTTCATGGCCGACGTCATCGGCATCCGCGACGACATGTACATCGGCAAGGGCGACGCCTACATGGCCGAGGTCTCTGAGTCTGTCCAGCAGGCCTACGAGGACGGCGTTCTGGATCACCGTCCCACGCTCATCTCCCTGCAGTCCGATTCCGACCACCCCACGCAGTCCTCTGCCGACATGCTCTACCTTATCAACGAGTTTGGCGGCCTCGAGAACCTCAAGGGCAAGAAGGTTGCCGTCACCTGGGCCTATTCGCCCTCTTACGGCAAGCCGCTGTCCTGCCCGCAGTCACTGATCAGCCTGCTGCCCCGCTTTGGCATGGACGTCACCCTGGCTCACCCCGAGGGCTACGACCTCATGCCCGAGGTCGTCGAGCGCGCCAAGGGCTATGCCGCCGAGTCCGGCACCACCTTTAAGCAGGTCAACACCATGGCCGAGGCCTTCGAGGGCGCCGACATCGTGATCCCCAAGAGTTGGGCTCCGTTTGCCGCCATGGAGAAGCGCACCAACCTGTACGCCGAGGGCGACGACGCCGGCATCGCTGCGCTCGAGAAGGAGCTGCTCGCCCAGAACGCCACCCATCAGGACTGGTGCTCCACGACTGAGCTCATGGAGAAGACTGCCAACGGCCAGGACACCATCTTTATGCACCCGCTGCCCGCCGACATCTCCGGTGTCTCCTGCGAGCACGGCGAGGTCAACGCCGACGTCTTCGACATGCACCGCGTGGGCATGTACAAGGAGGCCAGCTACAAGCCGTACGCCATCGCAGCCATGATGTTCCTGCAGAAGGTTGCCGATCCCGCCGCTACCCTCAAGGCCCTCGACGAGCGCAACACCGCCCGTTGGTTCCAGGCCTAAAGCTGGGCTGAGAAATGGCTAAGCGTATCGTTGTCGCCCTGGGCGGAAACGCCCTCGGCGCCAACCTTCCCGAGCAGATGGAGGCCGTCAAGACGACTTCCAAGGCTATCGTCGACCTGATCGAGGAGGGCAACGAGGTCGTCGTCGTGCATGGCAACGGTCCCCAGGTGGGCATGATCGCCAACGCGATGGCTGAGCTCACGCGCTCTAATCCTCAGAAGTACGTTCCCTGCCCCTTGTCCGTTTGCGGCGCCATGAGCCAGGGCTACATTGGCTATGACCTGCAAAATGCGCTGCGCGAGGAAATGCTCGACCGCAATATCGACAAGGGCGTCGCCACCGTGCTCACCCAGGTCGAGGTTGCGGCAGACGACCCGGCCTTTGCCGACCCGGTCAAGCCGATTGGTCCGTGGATGAGCGAGGCCGAGGCCAAGGAGCTGGAGGCCGACCGCGGCTACCAGTTCATCCACGACGAGAAGCAGGGCTTCCGTCGCGTGGTTGCCTCGCCCAAGCCCGTGAACATCGTCGAGCTCGACACCATCAAGTCGCTCGTCGAGTCCAACCACGTGGTGATCTCCTGCGGCGGTGGCGGTATTCCCGTCACCAAGGCCCAGGGCAACCACCTTAAGGGCGCTGCCGCCGTCATCGATAAGGACTTTGCGGCCGAGAAGCTCGCCGAGCAGCTCGACGCCGATGCCCTGATTATCCTGACGGCCGTGGAGAAGGTTGCCATTGGCTTTGGCACCGACCACGAGCAGTGGCTCGACACGCTGACTGCGGCTGACGTAAAGCGTCTGTCCGAGGCCAACGAGTTCGGTCGTGGCTCCATGCTGCCCAAGGTCCAGGCAGCTTCGACATTTGCTGAGAGCAAGCCGGGCCGCACGGCGCTCATCACGCTGCTCGAGAAGGCGCGTGACGGTCTTGCCGGCAAGACCGGTACCACGTTTACCGGCGACGCTGAGTAGGCATATCTGCACCATTGAGGAGGGTGCCCTGCGTCGCGGGGCGCCCTCCTTTGTGCTATGGAGAGCCAAGGGGCGTTCGCTGGAAAAACGAGCGCATGCCTGTTCCGACGGAGTGTGAGCTTGGTATGGTGGGTATAGCAACTATGGCGTCCAAGGCAGCCAGGGGAGGTTTGCGGAGATGAAACTCGGTTGCGTCATTATGGCTTCGGGCGAGGGCAAGCGGTTTGGCTCTAACAAGATGCTCGCCGATATCTATGGCGAGCCGCTGATTGCCCGGACTATCGATTCGGTTCCCCGGGGCTTTGACGTCGTGGTTTCGACGCGTTGGCCCGAGGTCGCTCAGATTTGCGAGGACAAGCATTGCCCGTGTGTGCTGCACGATGGCGAGCTGCGCAGCGAAAGCGTCCGTGCGGGCCTTTCATGGGGAGTCGAACGCAACTGGAAAGGTTGCCTCTTTTTGCCGGGCGACCAGCCGCTCGTGAGTTCGGGTTCTTTTGAGGCTATGGTTCGTGCGTTTGACGAGTGTGGCCGCAAACATCCGGTGCGTCTTGCGTGCAACGGTGAGCCTTCGAGCCCGGTGCTCTTTCCGGCGGAACTGTTCGATGCACTTATGTGTCTTGAGGGCAAGGACGGCGGCGGTTCGATCCTCAAGGACCGTACCGACGTGGTGCTGGTCGAGGCGCGTGCCTACGAGCTGTGGGACGTCGATACCGCCAAGGGACAGCAACGCATAACGGAGCATATCGCCGCCTGCTCGTATTTTGATCGCGTGGCCAACTGCATCAATCAATAAGGAGCAATTATGATCATCATCAAAAACGGCGCGCTCGTGACGCCCCAGGGGCTTCGCCGCGCCGATCTTTCCATGGAGGGCGATAAGATTGTGCGGATTGCCGCAGCGATTGAGCCGGGCGCCGACGATACCGTCGAGGACGCCGCGGGCTGCTGGGTGTTTCCCGGCTTTATCGACGGCCACACGCACATGCAGTGCTGGACTGGCATGGATTGGACAGCCGATAGCTTTGAAACCGGCACGCGTGCGGCTGCCTGCGGCGGTACGACGACCATCGTGGACTACGCGACGGCTGATCGCGGCGTGACCATGCCCGATGCCTTGGCCGAGTGGCATCGCCGTGCCGACGGAACCTGCACGGCCAACTACGCCTTTCATATGGCACTCGCCGAGTGGAATGAACGCAACCGCGCCGATCTTTCGGCTATGCGCGAGGCGGGCGTATCGTCGTTCAAGACCTACTTTGCCTACGATCATCTGCGCCTGGACGATGCCGAGACGCTCGAGGTGCTCGAGGAGCTCAAGCGTATTGGCGGCATACTGTGCGTGCATTGCGAGAACGGTACGCTGGTGAATGAGCTGCAGAAGCGCGTGTACGAGCAGGGGATTCATGGGCCCGAGGGGCATGCACTCAGCCGTCCGGACGTGTGCGAGGCCGAGGCCGTGAGTCGTCTGCTGTATCTGGCGCACTTAGCCGGGGACGCCCCAGTCAACGTGGTGCACCTTTCGACCAAGCTGGGGCTCGAGGCCATTCGCGCTGCCAAAGCGCGCGGGCAGAAGAACATCTATGTCGAGACCTGCCCTCAGTATCTGATGCTCGACGATACTTGCTACTTGGAGCAGGGCGAGGACGGCTTTGCGGGCGCCAAGTACGTGATGAGCCCGCCGCTGCGCCATGCCGGCGACCGTGCGGCCCTGCGCGAGGCGCTTGTGGCCGGCGAGATCGATACGATTGCGACCGATCATTGCAGCTTTAACCTGCACGGGCAAAAGGACCGCGGGCGCGACGATTTCCGCGCGATTCCCAACGGCGGGCCCGGCGTGGAACATCGTCCCGTCGCGATTGCCACGAGCTTTGAGGGCCAGCTGGGCCCCGAGGATCTGTGCCGCTTGATGAGCGAGAACCCGGCGCGCGTTTTTGGCATGTATCCGCGCAAGGGCTGTCTTGCCGAGGGTGCCGATGCCGATGTGTGCGTGTGGGATCCCAAGGCGCGCTGGACGATCAGTGCCGCGACGCAGCATCAGGCCGTGGACTACACGCCGCTCGAGGGTTTTGAGGCACATGGCCGCGCCAAGGCTGTGTTTGTGAACGGCGTGCTGGCTGCGCGCGACGGCGAGCCCACCGGAGCCCAACCCGGTCGCTACGTCCCTCGCTAGCAGCAAAGATGCCGTGTCCCCTCCTCAGTTGCGGTGAAATACGGACTGTTTGCGGCCGCCGGGCGGCCAAACAGTCCGTATTTCACCGCAACTGAGGAGATGGGGCCGGCTACTTGAGGCTGCTGGCGACGACGGGGCGGTCGAGAGCTGCCTCGAAGCGGTCGGCCATCGTGGGGTCGGCAAGCGTGTCGACTTGGTTGAGCATGACGCGTGCGGTGCTGAGTTTCAGCGCCTGCATCTCGGCATTGAGCACCTGGGCGACGCGCTCGGGCGTGGCGATGTCGGTGAGCTCGCAGCCGCAACGCTCGCAAAAGAGCTCGGGGCGGTGGACGGCTTCGTTGATGGGCTTGCTGAGTCCCGAGGCGCCGACGACCCAGACAACGTTTGCCGTGCCGGCGGGAATTACCGGCTCCCAGGCGGCATGCGCCTTGAGCGGGAGTCGCTTGCTACCGTCTGCCTCGGCCAACACATAGTCAAAGCGCTGTGCCAGCCCGCCGAGTGGCTCGGCGGGGGCGGAGAGCTTGCCTGTCTCCGGGTCCAAAACACCCGCCTGGCAGATACTTCCGCGGCTCATGCCCGCGCATGCCTCGCAGGTGCAACCGGGGACATGCGAGGCGCCCGGCTTCCAAGGCGCGGCGTCCAGGCGACGATTCGACCCGTCCCATGGCACGCCGGCAACGGGAAGCATATGCGTGGTGGTGCAGAGGAGCACGCGGCCGCCAGCGCGCATGAGCTCAAGACCCAGCGTTTTGAGCAACGTCGACTTGCCGCCGCTGCCGATAATCGCGGTAATGCCCGGCTCGATCCTGAGCGCCGAGGCAAGATTGCCGCTAACCGTTTCCATCTGTTCACCGCCGTATAATACTGTGATAATAAATAATCATCAGAGTAGCGGTCGAACCGCTTTTGCTCTGCTCAAACCGTAGCACAGGGAGGTGCCCCGGGAATGCTCGTTTATGTTCGCGGCGCCGGCGATATCGCCACGGGTGTCGCCGCTCGCTTGGTGCGCGCCGGCGTGTCGGTCGTTATGGCCGATATCGCGGTTCCCAC
Source organism: uncultured Collinsella sp. (assembly GCA_900556675.1). Classification (GTDB taxonomy): domain Bacteria; phylum Actinomycetota; class Coriobacteriia; order Coriobacteriales; family Coriobacteriaceae; genus Collinsella. Next base: position 764 of record USQE01000065.1, on the reverse strand, counting down.
GTGCATCCGCCGCACAATCAGTTTTTGCGAGGCTATTCGCCTGGGCGAGGTCGAGGTTGAAGGCATTCGCGCTCGCTTGGCACAGACGCCGGCAGAGGCGCTTGCAATTACCGAGGCCGGAGACGTCGCCGTCGTGGTAGACCCCCAGGCCAAGATGCTCGGCGAGCTGAAACCCGCGGCTGTGGTCGACGCGATTTTGGCCAAGCGCAACCTAGGTACCACGCGCGACATGGCGCCTGCCGTCATCGCCGTGGGGCCGGGCTTTACCGCGCCGGTTGACTGCGACGCCGTGGTCGAGACCATGCGCGGGCATTTTCTCGGCCGTGTCATTACCCAAGGTTCGCCCCAGCCCAACACAGGCGTGCCGGGCATTATCGCCGGCTATGGCAAGGAGCGCGTTATCCACAGCCCCGCCGCCGGCGTGTTTCGGTCCGACCGCGCGATCGGCGACATCGTGAGCGCCGGAGACGTAATTGGCTACGCGGGCGATACTCCCATGGTCACGCAGATTGACGGCTGCTTGCGCGGTCTTTTGGCCGACGGCGTTCAGGTGACCGAGGGCTTTAAATGTGCCGACGTCGATCCGCGCGGCGATGCCAGCTATATCAACTACATTTCGGACAAGGCGACGTCGGTCGGCGGCGGTGTGCTCGAAGCAATATTACATTTCACTCATGTAATTCGTTGAACAGGAGACAAATACATGAAATTCAAAACCATATTCGCTAAAATGACCGCGTGTTCACTGATGTTGACCGCGCTTT
>USQE01000064.1 GCA_900556675.1 uncultured Collinsella sp. | reverse complement strand
GAGCTGCGAATACTGCAACTCGTTTTTGAGCTTCTTCCCCACCGTCGCGGTCATTCTCAACGTCGAGGCCGACCATCTCGATCATTACTCGGGTATCGAGGAGATCGAGGCCACCTTCGCCAAGTTTATGAGTCTGGTGGGCGAGGACGGCACGGTCATCGTCTGTGGCGAGGACCCGCATCTGGTCGAGCTTGCCAAGTCGACGGGCCGTCATGTGCTTTCCTATGGCTTTGCCGAGACCAACGACATCGTCTGCATGCATCCGGATGTCAAGGGCATCCAGAGCGACTTTATCGTTCGCTTTGAGGACGGCACCGAGCACGCTGTCGAGATTAAGAGCAACCCCGGTCGTCACAACATGCTCAACGCCACGGCCGTCTTGACCGTCGCCCATGTCCTAGGCCTCGATATCGACGCCGCCGCTAAGGCACTTTCGAGTTTTGAAGGCGTCCGCCGTCGCTTTACCCACGTGGGCGATATCGACGGCATCACGGTGGTTGACGATTACGGCCATCATCCCACCGAGATCAAGGCGACGCTCGCTGCTGCCTCTTCGCTGGGCTACAAACATGTCGACGTCGTGTTCCAGCCGCACCGCTATTCGCGCCTGCAGGCTCTGTGCGATGACTTTGCCGACGCATTCGCCAATGCTGACAAGCTGCTGTTGATTGACGTGTTCTCTGCCGGCGAGATGCCCATCCCGGGCGTCACGTCCAAGATGCTTGCCGATACCGTGCGCGCCAAGCACCCCGGCAAGGAGGTCGTGTACTGCTCGAGCCGTCTTGAGCTCAATGAGGAGCTCGAGAAGATGGTTGGCGAGGGCGATTTGCTGCTTACCATGGGCGCCGGCGACGTCACGACGGTCGGCCCCGAGTTCATCGAGTATCTGACTGCCAAGAAAGACGCTTAAACCCCATGGGTCTGTTTAACGCCGTCATGGCGCTTTCGGGCATGATCGATACGGACGTAATTGAGGATGAACGCCTCGCGCGCCATACGAGCTATCGTATCGGCGGCAAGGCGGACCTCTTTGTGACGTGTCACAGCTATCATGCCTTGCGTCGCGCCGTGGCGGTGCTCGATCGTGAGCAGGTGCCGTGGGTCATTATCGGCAAGGGATCTAATCTGCTTGTTGCCGATGCAGGCTATCGCGGCGCCGTCATTTCGTTGGGGCGTGAGTTCCAGCGTACGGTTGTCGCCGAAGACGGTTGTACGCTGACGGTCGGTGCGGGCGTGATATTCGCTCGCCTAGTCAACGACGCGCTGTCGCGCAGCCTTTCGGGCCTTGAGTTTGCGGTCGGTATTCCCGGCTCCGTTGGCGGCGCCGTGTCCATGAATGCCGGCACGCGAACCGAGTGGATTGGCTCACTGGTCGAAGATGTCGTTACGTTTGACCCGAGCTCCGGCATCAAGCATTACGCGGGCTCGGAGATCGCTTGGGGCTACCGTGAATGCAGCCTGCCGCGTAACGAGATCATTCTGGAGTGCGTGCTCAAGCTTAAACCGGCGCCCAAGGCCGATATCCGTGAACGTATGGAGCGGTACCTGACGCGGCGTAAGCGCACACAGCCCATGGGCTGTGCATCCTGCGGGTCGGTATTTCGCAACCCGCCCGATGCGAGCGTGGGCAAGCTTATCGAGGATTGTGGATTAAAGGGTTTTTCGGTTGGCGGCGCGGAAGTTTCGCCCGTACACGCTAATTTTATCGTTAATAACGGAACCGCCTCGGCCGATGACGTGGCCGCGGTTATCAGACATGTGCACGGAAAGGTGAGGGAGGCGTATGGCATCGAGCTCAGACCGGAAGTTAAATTCCTCGGCTTCTAGAGCATCGAAACCAACCTTCCGCCGCGCCGGAGGGCGTTCCGGCGCACCGTCTCAGCCTCAACGTAAATCCGTTATGCCTTCTAAGCCTGCTGGGTCCGTGCGGCCTGCCAAGCGTTCGACTGCCGGTTCGCAGCTTGGCGGACGCCCCGCGGCCAAAAATGTTGCTCGTCCGGTGGCACGTCCCTCGGTGACGCCCAAATCGGCGATGGGCGCCATACCTTCTCGCCCCATAGCGTCGCCCAAGCCCTCGTTGGGGGCAAAGGTGACGCGTCCCGGTCGCGCGCTGGGTGCATCTAAGCCACGTATGCTGACGTCGGTGTCGGCCTCCGCAAAACCGCAATCGGGCAAAAAGGGCTCTAATCCGTTGTCATCGATCGGCGCCTTGGCAAATCATGCGGCGGGTGCCGCTTCTGCCGTTAAGGGCAAGGGCAAAATCGTGGGCGGCATCCTTGCCGCTCTGGCAGTGCTTGCAGTCGTTGCCGTCGTCGTCATTAACTCTGGCCTGTTCGCCGCTACCGATATTCAGATCCAAGGCAGCGAGCATGTGACCAAGCACGATGCCATCCAGCTGATCGATCTGCCCGAGGACACGTCGCTGTTCAATGTGAATCCCGACCAGATCACCGAGGGCCTCAAGCAAAATCCGTGGGTTTCGGGCGTGGATGTTCAGCGTCAATTTCCCCATACGCTCATCATCACGCCGACGGAACGCAAGGTTATCGCAATTGCCTACATTAGCTCCGACGATCTTGCATGGGCGATCGGGGACGATGACACATGGATTGCACCGCTGTCCACCTCGGTCGATGTTGACGACCAGGGCAATGTCATCACAACGGGGGAGGGTGCCAACACCCTAAACGGTATCGATGCCGCCCTGGCACTCGCTAAACATTACGGTGCCGTGCTGTTGACCGATGTCTCGGCCGATGTCGCCCGGGTTTCGGGGCAAGCCGTAAATTCCAAGGCCGTCAAGGCCGGCCTGGATTACGTCCGCGGTTTTTCGAGCGAGTTCCTGGGCCAGGTCAAGGATATTTCCACGCCCTCGGTCGAGGCCATCTCGGCGAATCTCGATAACGGTATCGAGGTGTCGCTCGGAGATTCGGATGACATTGCCAAAAAGGAGCGTATCGTTACCAAGCTGCTTTCGCAGGTGGAGGGCGTGACGTATATCAACGTTCGATCTCCTGGCAACTATACGTTTAGGAACGCACCGACCTCGTAGCGTCTTCTGGCCTTTGTTGATGGGGCATACCGCGCCGTTTATCTGGTTTGTTTGGTTTTCACCGTCAATTATTTGACTGATACGTTCATAATGTGCAAACATAATACGGTTTACCTTTGCATTTACTTTCAACTTGAAGGTTAATGTGCGCAGGGGTCAACCCATGCTATGGCAATAACCTTTGTTCGGAGGACCGACATGCACGAGACAGAGATCAACAACTACCTTGCCGTCATTAAGGTGGTCGGCGTCGGCGGCGGCGGTACCAACGCGGTCAATCGAATGATCGAAGAGGGCATCCGCGGCGTCGAGTTTGTTGCCATCAACACCGATGCTCAGGCACTCGCGATCTCTGATGCCGATATCAAGGTGCACATCGGCACCGACCTGACCCGCGGCCTGGGCGCTGGCGCCAACCCCGAGGTCGGCCGTAAGGCCGCCGATGAGTCCCGCGACGACATCGCCGAGGCGCTCGCTGGCGCCGATATGGTGTTCATCACCTGCGGCGAGGGCGGCGGCACCGGTACCGGCGCTGCCCCCATCGTTGCCGATATCGCGATGAACGAGGTCGGCGCGCTGACCGTCGCCGTCGTGACCAAGCCCTTTACGTTTGAGGGCCGCAAGCGCAAGAAGAGCGCCGAAGAAGGCATTAAGACGCTTTCCGACTGCGTCGACACCATGATCGTTATCCCTAACGACAAGCTGCTCGACATCGCCGAGAAGAAGACCACCATGCTTGAGGCCTTCGCAATCGCCGATGGCGTCCTTTCCCAGGGCACCCAGGGCATCACCGACCTCATCACCGTCCCCGGTATCATCAACCTGGACTTCGCCGATGTTAAGACCATCATGAAGCAGGCCGGTACCGCCATGATGGGTATCGGTACCGCTTCTGGGGACACCCGTGCCGTCGACGCTGCCCAGCAGGCTATTTCCAGCCCGCTGCTCGAGAGCTCCATCGATGGCGCTACGCGCGTCCTGCTTTCCATTGCCGGTTCCAAGGACCTGGGCATCCAGGAGATCAGCGACGCCGCCGACGTTGTCGCCAACGCCGTCGACCCCGAGGCCAACATCATCTTCGGTACCGTTGTCGACGAGTCCCTGGGCGATCAGGTGCGTATTACCGTCATCGCTACGGGCTTCTCCGACTCCAACGTCAACCGTCAGGACGAGCTCTTCGCTGCACAGCAGTCCCAGAGCAAGGCCGCTGCTTCTACCGAGCCGCAGCGCACCGCTCCTGCCACGAGCCCGGCTCAGGCTGCCCCGACTCGCAACGTCGGTGGTACCGAGCTCCCCAACTTTGGCAACGACCAGTTTGAGCTTCCTGACTTCCTCAAGCGCGGCAGCTTCTAGTTCGTTTTTCTCAGCGACCTGTATGGGGTGCGTCCGATTGGGCGCACCCTTTTTGTTGTGTTTTGCCTTTGTAAACGAAAGCCTCCAATCTCCTTACGTTCCCCTTACGTTTAGCCCCTACCGCTGCGGGTATCCTTTTGATGAAGTATGGCAGCCGTGTGGCACGGACTGCTGCGGCGTCGCCGCGATACTTGTGTTATTAGGAGGCTTTAGTATGGCAGCACGTGCGGACAGCGTTTCGCGTGTCGACCATGATGGAGTTACGTTGGTAGAGGGCGCGACGCACGATGTTCGCTTTGCTTTTACCGAACGCGCCGGCGGTGTTTCCGAAGATGCGTACTCCTCACTCAATCTGGGCTCGCATGTTGGCGATGACCCCTTTGCCGTTCAAGAAAATCGTCGCCGCGCACTCGAGGCCTTGGGTGCCGCCGAGTGCGAGCACAACCTGCTTGTTCCCAATCAAGTACACGGTGACCATGTCGTGACGGTGACCTCGAACGGTGCTGATGATCTCGAGAACATTCGCGAGCAGATTGCCGAGGGCTGCGATGCCATCGTCTGCATGGCCCGTGAGGTACCCGTGATGCTCTGCTTTGCCGATTGCGTTCCCGTGGTGCTGGTGGCTCCCGGCGGCTTTGCCGTGGTGCACTCTGGCTGGAAGGGCACGATTGCGCGCATTTCCGCCAAGGCGTGCCAAGCGCTCTGCGAGGCGGCTGGCTGCAAGCCGGACGACATCTCTGCCTACATTGGGCCCCATATCCTGGGCGACGAGTACGAGGTGTCCCAAGAACTTATGGATCGCTTTGCCGCCGAGTTCGCGTGCATCGATGCCTCTGCTTCTCGTATGCTCGATCTTTCCGCCGCCATTCGCGAGGCGCTGATGGACGCCGGCGTCGAGGCGAGCAGCATTGTGGACACCAAGCTTTCCACCGTTCGTCAGAACGACCGCTTTTATTCCTACCGCAACGAGGGCGGCACCTGTGGGCGCCATGCTGCGATCGGCGTGATGCTATGAGAAAGATCGCATCGGTCCTGAGTGCTGCAGTGCTTACGCTCACGCTGTGTGCTTGCTCCTCGGGATCTTCCACATCTTCTATTACCGTGGCCGGCTCGACCACGTGCCTTCCCATTGCCGAGATCGCAGCCGAGGGCTTTAAGGAAGAGGCCGGCACCGATGTGCTCGTCTCCGGCCTTGGCTCCTCTGCGGGTATCGAGGCCGTCAGCAACGGCACGGCCGACATCGCCGCCCTGCCGACGAACGCCGCCGCCGCGCTCTACAACAAGACCGACGGCGCCGTGCAGGTGCTCGCGCTCAACACGCGCGGCGTGCTCTACGTTGTGACCGACGGCACGGAAAACATCACGTCCTTCGCCGATCTGCGCGGCAAAACCGTCTATGTCCCCGTGCAGAACCCGACCTTCATCTTCCAGTACCTGTGCGAGAAAAATGGTCTGACCGCCGGCACGGACATCACCATCGACAATACCTATGCCCAGCCGGCCGAGCTCAACACGGCGCTCGCCTCCGGTGAGGTGCACATCGCCGTGCTGCCCGAGCCGATGGTCACGATCGCCCGCGCGGCCAATCCGGAGCTCACCGCCGCGCTCGACCTGACCGCCGAGTGGGACAAGGTCGCCCCGGCCGGCAGCCTCGTGCAGGGCTGCGTCGTCGTGCGCAAGGCGTTTGCAGACGAGCACCCGAACGAGGTCAAGGCGTTTCTCGACGAATACAAGGCGTCCATCGAATTTCTGACCGCCGAGCCTGAGCAGGCCGGCCAGATGATCGAAGAGGCCGGCATCTTCGCCAAGGCCGCCGTGGCTGCCAAGGCCATCCCGAACTGCAATGTCTGCTTCGTGGCCGGCGCGGAGATGCAGGCGCCGCTCACGGCGTTTCTCACCGCGCTGAGCACCGTCGCCCCGCAGAGCATCGGCGGCAGCGTGCCGGGGGATGACTTCTACTGCGTGCTGAAATGAAGCGTTTCGCCCGCGGCGCGCTGACGCTTGCATTCTGGGTCGCGTTGTGGACGGCGCTCGCGCTGCTCGTGAACCGGGAGCTGCTGCTGCCCGCGCCGTGGGTCGTCGTGCGCAGGCTGTGCGAGCTCGCGGCGACGGCGGCATTCTGGCGCATCACGGCCGTATCCATCGGCCGCGTGCTGCTCGGCATCACGGCGGCGGTCGCGCTCGGCACGGGCATGGCCGTCGCGTGCTCGGTGTCGAAAAC
>USQE01000063.1 GCA_900556675.1 uncultured Collinsella sp. | reverse complement strand
ACTACAGCGTCATGTTTGGATCGGCGTCGACATCGAACGGCGAGATTTCACCTCGGTCGAATTTACGGCGTGCGACCTCCGCGATCATGGCGGCGTTATCGGTGCAGGCAGACAAGGGCGGCACCGTCACGCGGATCCCCTGACGCCCGAGCTTCTTGATCATCATCTCGCGCAGATGCGGGTTGGCCGAAACGCCGCCGCCGATGCAATACTCCTTGCACCCGGTGGCATGCAAGGCGTTTTTGGCCTTCTTGTACTGCACGTCAAAGACCGCCGCCTCAAACGAGGCCGCCAGATCGGGCAGATGAATCGTGCGCCCGGCCTTGGTCTCCTGCTCGATGTAGAGCGTCACCGCCGTCTTGAGGCCCGAAAGCGAGAAGCGGTAGTCTCCCCTGCTGTTCAGCGCACGGGGGAAATCGATCGCCTTGGGGTTGCCCGTCTCGGCAAGCTTGGAGATGATGGGGCCGCCGGGATAGCCAAGGCCAAGCGCCTTTGCCACCTTGTCGAAGGCTTCGCCCACGGCGTCGTCAAGTGTCTCGCCAAGCACCTCGTAGTCGCCCCATGCCTTTACGTGCACGAGCATGGTGTGCCCGCCCGAAACGAGCGTAAAGATAAACGGGGGCTTAAGATCGGGCTGCGCCAACAGGTTGGCAAACAGGTGACCCTCCAGATGATTGACGCACACCAGCGGTTTGCCGGCAGCATACGCAAAGCCCTTGGCAAAGGCGACACCCACCACCAAGGCACCCACCAGGCCCGGACCTTGCGTCACACCCACGGCGGCAAGCTCACTTGGCGCAATCGCCCCGCCCTCAAGGCCCAGCGATGCCGCGGCATCTTCAAGCGCCGCATCTACGACACTCACAATCACCTCAACGTGCTTGCGCGAGGCGATCTCGGGCACCACGCCGCCAAAGCGAGCATGAAAATCAATCTGCGTCGACACCTGGTTGGCCAGCATCTTGCCGTCCGCATCGATAATCGCCACGGCCGTCTCGTCGCAGGAACTCTCGATGGCAAGCACCAGGCGACGGCGCTCGATTTCGGCACGCTCCTCAGCGGTGCGTTCGGGCGCGGGCAGCGGCCATACACGCTGTTCGGCAGCCGTCGGCTCGGGCGAGGCATTGTCGAGAGGAAGCACCAGGGGCAGCGGCGCCGTCATGACGATGGCATCCTTGCCGGCACCGTAATAGCCACGGCGACGACCCGCCTCGGTAAAGCCCAGAGCGGCATAGAGTGCAATTGCGACCTCGTTGCCGTCCTCAACCTCAAGCGAAGCCGTGGTGCAGCCGAGCATCTGCGCGTCATAGCTCACGTGCGACAGAAGCTTGCGGGCGATGCCCTCGCGGCGATGCGCCGGATCGACGGCAACGTCCATAATCTGCACGTCCCCGTCGACGACCATACCGCCGGCAAGACCCAGCAGACGGCCGTCGTCGTGCGCCACCCACCAGCTACGCGGTGCGGCAACGTCCTCGCCCAGCTCGGACAGGAACATGCCCGGCGTCCACGCCTCGTGTCCGGCGCCTTCAAAGCAGGCGGTCTCCAGTGCGCTCGCGCCCTCGGCATCTGCCGCGCCCATGGGGCGGAATTGCAGATGACGTCCGGCAAGCTCGTCGGCAACACCTGTCACCTCACTCTGCGCGCTCTCGGCAAGGCCCAGACGCTTACGCTCGTTTTCCTCGGCGTCCGAAAGGCGCGTATAGATCGGCAAGACGCGAGCCGGATCGCCATCGCCTGCGGCGTGCGCCATCAGCAGGCCCTCGCCCGAGGGCCACCACAGGTCTCGCTCCACGCAGCGCGCCGTCTCATCCTCGCCCAGCAGTTTGCCATAACGCACGAGACCGTCACCAGTTAACTGAACCTGATCCCAGTCCGCGGTCTGGCGCCACTCATCAAGCGCCACGGCGGCCTTGACCACGCGCTCGCGCTCAAACAGACGCTCGGGGCCCTCATCCCCCAGCACATAGAGCGCCGGGTACACCTCGCCGCGCATGGCATCGGCAAGAACACCAAGCTTGCCGCGTACACCGGCCTTCCATGCCGTCCAGGCGCACGCGTCAAGTGTCGACACGCCCAGCAACGGCACGTTGGCACCGCGTGCCAGACCCTTTGCGGTGGAGATGCCGATACGCACGCCCGTAAACGAACCCGGGCCGCGGCCGACCACATAACAGCCGACATCGCTGCGATTCAGGCCGGTCTGCTTCAGTAGGCCATCAACAGTATTCACGAGCTCCACGTTGGCATGGCGGCGACACAGATGGTCCCCACTCACCAGCTTTGCCTCGCCTGTCTGCACATCAATCCAGCTTGCCGCGCAGGCAAGCATGTCGGTCGATGTGTCGAGCGCCACCACCAGCGCGTTGTCGTTATGCAAGCTCATCTTGTACAGCCTTATCTATCAAATGGGAAAGCTCATTCGCGCGCTCGCCGTGCGCCTCGAGCGTTATCGTTCGCACGTCGCTGTCGTCCTCATCGCGCTTAAGCGTCACCGAAAGATACTCATCTGTCAGTTCATCCTGAAACTGCTCGCCCCATTCCAGCAGGCAAACACCCTCATAGCCCAGCACGTCAAAAATGCCCGTATCCTCAAGCTCGTAGGCATGCTCCAGGCGGTACAGATCAAAATGGAACAGCGGAATACGTCCCTGGTCATGAACGGCCATGAGCGCGAACGTAGGGCTCGTGACCATATGCTCATCGCCCAGAGCGCGCGAGACGCCCTTGGTAAAGTGGGTTTTTCCCACACCCAAGCCACCGGTCAAAATCAGCACATCGCCATCTTCTAGACACGGTGCGATCAGCTCGCCAAAATGCTCCGTATCGGCAGTACGAGCCGTTCTATAGGTACCTACCCCCAGGCGCTCCAGGGACATATGCGCTCCTTATTATTCCGAGGCGGTCTCCGGCGCGGGGTGCCGCTCCAGATAGTCGCCCAGCATCTTAAAGTCTTCCTCCAGCAGCTCCTGCCACGCCGGATTGCGCAGCGCCGCCGCAGGATGAAACGTCGGCATCACCACAAAGTGGCCCATCTGATGGAACCTGCCGCGCAACTTGGTAATGCCGATCTCGGTCTTGAGCACAAAGTGCGTTGCAGGGTTGCCAAGCGTCACGATGATATCGGGCCAAATGCTTCGAATCTGCTCGCGCAAAAACGGTGAGCAAGCCAGCACTTCCTCGGGACGCGGATTGCGGTTTCCCGGAGGACGGCACTTAAGCACATTGGCGATATAGACATCCTCGCGCTTAAGACCTGCCAGGGACAAAATGCCGTTGAGGTCTTCACCCGCCGCTCCCACAAAGGGTTCGCCCTGCAAATCCTCGTTGCGACCCGGTGCTTCACCAATAAACATGACGCGGGCGCGGGGGTTTCCCACGCCAAACACGATATTGTGACGCGACTGATAGAGCTGGCAGAGGTGACAATCGCCCAGAACGGCCTCAATTTCCTCGAGCGCGACCTCACGTGGCGCCTGATGGGTATGGCCGGGGATGTGCATGACGCCCATGGCGACTCCTACACGTAAACCTTGTCGAGGCGCATGCCAAAGCCGCAGGCAACCTCGTAGTTAATCGTGCCACGCAGTCGGGCCATCTCATCCATAGTGATCTCGGCATCGCCATCGCGGCCGACAATAATCATCTCGTCACCATACTCGGCCTCGGGAATCTCGTGTGCCGGGTTGGACTGAATGGCGACCATAAACTGATCCATGCAGATATTGCCAACCTGACGCACGCGCTCGCCGCGATACAGCACATCCATACGATTGGAAAGCGTACGCGATAGGCCGTCGGCATAACCGATCGGCAGCGTGCAGATCTGAACGCGCGTACGCGGTACGCGGTAGGTAAAACCGTAGCCCACGCCCTCGCCCATCGCAGGGTGCGCCACGCGCGTCACGCGCGCATGGACACTCATAACGGGATCGAGCTGCATCACACGGCCACTCAGCTCGCACGGCTGCATGCCATACAAGCCAACGCCGGCGCGAATCATATCAAAATGCATCGAGGGGTCGAGCATCGAGGACGGCGTGTTGGCGCAGTGCACGATACCGCACTCAAAACCCGCATCCTTAATGACCTGAACGGCCTCGGTAAAGCGCTGGCACTGCAGCTTGTAGTCCCAGCCCGAAGGTTCATCGGCCGTGGCGAAGTGCGTAAATACGCCATCGCACTGAATACCGCGATGGAAATCAATACCGCGGACAAAGTCGAGCACCTGCGTGTAATGTACGCCGATGCGGTTCATGCCCGTCTCGATGGCGAGATGATACTTGCCCACCTTGCCCGCCGCGACGGCACATTCGCCATACGCAAGAGCAAAGTCAGACGTATAGACCGAGGGCATGATATCGAACTCGAGCAACGTCGGAATAGCCTCGATAGGCGGCTCGCTAAGGATGAGGATGGGTTTCGTGATCCCGCCCTGTCGGAGCTCAACGCCCTCGTTAACCGTCGCCACGGCAAACATGTCGGCACCGGCCGAATACATAATCTTGGCGCACTCAACAGCTCCATGGCCATAAGCGTCGGCTTTAACCACGCAGCACAGGCGCTGGCGCGGATTCAGCAAATTCTTATAGGCCCTCGTGTTGCGGCGGAGCGCCCCGCGGTCGATCTCGACCCAGGACCAACGCGTCAAATCGGCTTTATTCATAATTAGTCATCCGACCCTTCGCCTGTGATTCCCAGATCATCGAGCGCATCCTTTGCCGCCAATTCCATGGCGGGACCAATCAAGTCGATAAGATCGGTCGCGATAACGCTCTTCTCGCCAAACTCCGTCGCCGCGGCAAAACCGGCATAGCTATGAAGCGCGACGGCATACGAGTACAGCAGCTCCCAGCGGTCCATCTCGTCGCGCATGGTGGCTAGCGTGCCGGCCAGAATACCCGCAAGAACGTCACCCGAGCCAGCGGTCGCCAAAGATGCCGGGCCCGAGAGCGGCAGCAGCACGCGCTCAACACCGCAAATGGCCGTCGTCGGACCCTTAGCGATAACAACGAGGTTATCGGAACCGGCGGCCCAGACAACCTTTTGCGCAGCAGCAATCGCGGTGCCAAGGTCATTGACCTCATCGCCGGCAACGAGACGCGAAAGCTCGCGATAATGCGGCGTCATGACGAGCGGCTGCTCGCGACGATACATCTCGGGATTGCTGTCGATGCCGTCGATTGCAATCTTGGCAAGGCAGTTGAGGGCATCGGCATCCAAGATAAGCGGCACGTCGAGCTCGAGCAGACCCGAAACCACCTGCATGGCACCGGCAGACGTCGTCATGCCGGGACCACACAGCACGCAGCTATATTTCTTGGCAATCTCACATACCGTCATGCGCGCAGCGGCACCAAAAGATCCGCGGGAATCAGATGGAATGGCAAAGACCGGAATCGAGGGGAGCGCCATGCGGATAAGGTTGGCACACGCATCCGGCGTCGCGACCGCCACATAGCCGGCACCTGCGCGGGCTGCGGACTTGGCAGCCATAATGGCGGCGCCAGGGTACTGTGCCGATCCGGCAACAATGAGCACCGAGCCGCGCGAGTACTTATCGATATTCGTGGGCAGCGGAGCAAAGTAGTCCACAAGGTCGCCGGGCTCCACAATCTCGGCAGCATGGTCGACATCGTCAATGACCTCATCAAGGCGATCATACAGACCACCGCAGACCAGATCGCCTGCATATTCGGGACCGTCAGCACTGTATAGACCAATCTTGGGAGCAATCATCGTCACCGTACGCTCGGCACGAATGCAGTCATCATCAACCACACCCGTCTCGGCATTCAGACCCGAGGGAACATCGATGGAAACAACGCAATCGGCATTTTCATTGACCGTGGGAATCCAGATTGAAAACGGCGCACGAAGATCACCGTGAAAACCAGTACCAAAAATGGCATCGACTACAACATCAGCCTTATCGATCAGCACCTCCAGCTCATCACGAGAGGGGCCGACACACACGTGCACGTCGCGACCAGCAGTGCGGCGGGCAACATGACGAGCGAGAGCGGCCGGGATCTCATCCGGCTCAACCGGGGAGACGATATCTACATCAACGCCCTTATGCGTCAGAATGTCAGCGGCAACCCAGCCATCTCCGCCATTGTTGCCAAAACCGACCAATACAAGAACGCGATCGGGGTTGAGCTTTAAAATCTCGTTGGCAGCAAATTCGCCCGCCAACTCCATGAGTTCGGCCTTCGAGGTACCCTCGCGCTCGATAATATCTTCGAGGCGAACGACTTCCTCGGTACTCAAAACCGGTTTCATCTATGCTCCTAGCGCATCTTGCGGATCATCATCCAGATGTTCCGACAAAGCAGATTGTTGCAGCTGTTCGAGCTCGTCTAAGACAGAACGAGCCTCTTTAAATGTCTGAGCAACGCGCTCCTTCGTGCTCACTTTTTCTTCCTTGGGTTTAGGTCGAGCATCTTCGGTGATCGCAATGGCATTAGCGACAGCCAAGTCACCCGTCAGAGTAATAGAAAGAGCGACCTCGACAACGCCCAATTCCTGGGCGATTTCGAGAGCACGGCCCGAAAGCAGCGCTTTAGGCTTGCCGAGCTTATCGCGCGTTACGGAAACGTCTTTACGATCAACGCCCTGGCTAAAACCCGTACCAAGCGCCTTAAGCACCGCCTCGCGAGAAGCAAAACGACTGGCATAAT
>USQE01000062.1 GCA_900556675.1 uncultured Collinsella sp. | reverse complement strand
GAAACGAAAGGGCGCTGACCTTCTGGTCGCGCCCTTGAAGTTGAACGTCAGATTGCCCAAATGCGGACCGCGCAGCGTCGAGCCGTTACGCGGTTTGGTAAAACCGCGTAACTAATACTCAAGCTTCCACATGTAGCGGCGCGTCATGTAGTCCTTGTGGGTGACGGCAGAGAGCGCGCGCATGTACACATTGTTGAGGATCGGGGCAAAGATCAGGTGGTTGAAGTACTCGCTCACGCTGTCCTTGATGTCGTTGAGGCCAAGCTCCTTGGCGTCGAGCTGATAGACGCGCTCGCCACCGTACTGGTTGACGAAGCGGATGCCGCGCTCGTCGTTGCAGCGGCTGCGGCCGACGCTGATGAGCTGGAACAGCGAGGTGCGCTTGTCCAGGATCTCGAAGGGGCCGTGGAAGAAGTCGCAGGTGTTGATGGTGCAGGAGTCGATCTGCAGCATCTCCTGCACGTTGCAGATGCTAAAGACGTAGGCGGCACCAAAGAGCGGACCCTGAGCCATCACGTTGATGCAGGGCTTGTCGGCGTTCTGCTCGGCCCACTTGGCAGCGAGCGGACGGGTGTACTCGACGGCCTTGCGATAGATGGGGTCGACCAGGTCGAAGGCGGCCATAGCGGTCTCGTACTCGGCATAACCCTCGGTCTGCTGCGTGAGCTCCATGGCGATCATGGTCACGACGGCGGAGTTGGTACGGCCCATGCAGGACTCGTCGACGGCCAGGCTGTCATACTGGATCTTGTAGTCGCAGACCTCGGTGAGGTCGGACTCGTCAACATAGATTGCGATGGTGCTGGCGCCGTGGTCCTTGGCGACCTGGGCGGCGACGATGGTCTCCTTGGTGCCGCGCATGGACACGACAACGGCCAGGGTGTTCTCGTTGACGTAGGCCGGGGTGGCGTGCACGAACTCGTTGCTGGTGTAGCTGGAGCTCACGACCTGCGTGGCCTCGTGCTCCATAAAGTACTGGGCAGGATAGTTGCCGCCGTTGGATCCGCCGGCGCCAATCCACACGACGCGCTTGATGCCGCCCTTGTCTGCCTTGTCAGCCAAAACCTGGGAGACGACGTCCTTAACCTGTTCCTGAGTAGTCATCGCGCATCAGCCTTTCTTCTCGTTTGATGCTCTCGATGGCATACAAGCTACATACATGTTTTGGTTATGTCGACTAGTTGTATGCTATATTTGTCTTAGAATTTTTGCTGATGCGGTTTTTGATAATTGGCTACCAGCGGTTTTGTTGTCGTATTGAATACATGCTTGCTTAGATAAGCATACAAGTTAGATATAGGCTGATCGCATGAACGCTTCATCTAAAAAGAAACTGAGCCAATACGAGCGCTTGGCGGGTACGCTTCGCGACCGCATCGCCGCCGGCACCTACGCGCGCGGAGACAAGCTGCCGTCCGAGATGGAACTCATGGACGAATCGGGGCTGTCGCGCAGCACCGTACGCCATGCCCTTAAGGTGCTCGTTGATGAGGGTCTGGTTCGAACCGAGCGCGGGCGCGGCGCCTTTGTGGCCGACACGCCGGCGCTCCACGAGAACAACCTGGTGTTTTCGAGCTATACAGCGCAGGTCCAGGGTCAGGGCATGAAGCCCACCACGCGCACGGTGGACTCGGGCTTTACCAAGGCGGGCGGCAGCATAGCCAAGTTCTTTGATGCCGCCGTGGGCAGCAAGCTCGTCAAACTTGTCCGTCTGCGTTATCTGGACGATGCGCCACTGTGCCTGGAGACCACCTATCTACCACCGAGCTTTGAAGCACTCATCGACCGCGATATCAACGGTTCGCTCTACGCCACGCTGCGCCAGGAATTCCATCGCGCGCCGGCACAGGGACATAAGACCTTTGAGGTGTGCTATGCCTCGCAAAACGAGGCGTTTTTGCTCAACGTTGAGCGTGGGCAGGCGCTGATCCTGATCACCGACTACGTCTACGACACCGACGGCCGCCCGCTCCATGTCTCCAAGCGCATCCAGCGCACCGACCGCGCCAAATACACCGAGCCCATCGGCTAACCTGCCAAAATTAACCTTTCCCTAGATGGTAGGTTTGGGGAGGTCGGGGAACCAGGTTGGCTTGGGTTGGTTGGGTGTGCGCTCGGCCAGGACCAGCTCCATCCAGCACATGTCGTACCAGCGGCCGAACTTTTGGGCGCAGCGATCGAAAGCGCCCACCAGGCGATATCCCATATGGGCATGGAAATCCTGGCTGTTGTGCGTCAGATACTCGTCGTCCTTGTCGTGCGGCACGGCGATGAGGGCGCACATGTTGGTGATGCCCATCGCGATCAGGCATTGCTTGAGCGCATCGTGCAGCTTGCGGCCCAGCCCGCCGTGGCGTACATCGCGCGCCAGGTAGATCGATGTCTCGACCGACCAGTCGTATGCCTCGCGGCTGTTAAGCGGACTCACGTAGGCATAGCCTACCGGACGCCCGTCCAACTCCATCACCAAATACGGATAGCGCTTGAGCGTACGCTCGATGCGCCCGGCGAACTCCTCAACGCTCGGCACCTCGTATTCGCAGGTAATCGCCGTCTGGCGCACATACGGCTCATAGATGGCAAGCAACGCCGGTGCGTCTCCGGGCGTCGCCAGGCGAATCGTCGGCTCGGACATCTCGGTCATACAACCCTTCTCCCCAAAAGCAAAGGCCGCCCTGCGCCAAGCCCAGGCGCAGGGCGGCCCCTTGTCATTACATCAGGCTACAGGACAGCCGCCAACGCGTCGATATCCTCCTGCGTCGTGGCCCAGCTGGTGCAAAAACGCACCACCGTGTGGGTATCGTCGTACTTTTCCCAGTACTCGATCGCCGCATGCTCGCGAATGCGGGCCATGTCCTCGTTGGGCAGAATCACAAACTGCTGGTTTGTGGGCGTCTCCAAGAAGAACTGGTAGCCGCGCTCGTGCAGCACGCGACGAAGCGCCTGCGCGGTCTCAATCGCCTGGCGACCAATCTCAAAATACAGGCCATCGGTAAAAAGAGCCTCAAACTGCACGCCCGTGAGGCGGCCCTTGGCCAGCAACGCGCCGTGCTGCTTAATGCGCGGAATGGGATGCGCCGGGGCGTGCATGCCGCAAAACACCACGGCCTCGCCGCACAGAGCGCCGCACTTGGTGCCGCCGATGTAGAACACGTCGCACAGCTGCGCCAGCTCGGGCAGGGTAATGTCGCACTCATCGGCCGCCAGCGCATAGGCCAGGCGAGCACCGTCCACAAACAGCGGAATCTCGCGCTTCTGGCACACTGCGTGAATCGCCGCGAGCTCGGCCTTGGAGTACAGCGTGCCATACTCGGTCGATAGGCTCACGTACACGGCGCCCGGGAACACCGTGTGCTCGTAGCTCTCGTTTTCGTAGAACACCTGGATATAGTTCTCGAGGTCCTCGGCGTGCATCTTGCCCTCGTAGCCGGGGATGGTGAGCACCTTGTGGCCGCCAAACTCGATAGCGCCCGCCTCATGGCAGGCGACGTGGCCAGTCTCGGCAGCAACGACGCCCTCGTAGGGCGCGAGCAGCATGTCGATCACCGTCGCGTTGGCCTGCGTGCCGCCCACCAGAAAAAACACGTCGGCATCGGGAGCCTGGCAGGCCTCGCGGATAAGCTGCTTGGCACGCTCGGTGTGTGCATCGGTACCGTAGCCGGGCTGCGGCTCCATATTGGTGTCGACGAGCGCCTGCAGCACTGCCGGATGTGCGCCGTGGGAATAGTCGTTGTTAAACGCGAGCATGGCAATCCTCTCTAGCCGGGCACGGGCCCGATGATTCAAACGGAGCTATTGTACGCCGTTGGGATAGGCAATGCGCGCGGCAAGGCACTCAAGCACCAGCACCAGGGCAAAGCCGCAGCTCACGTCGCTTAAAAAGTGAGCTCCGATCACGATGCGGCCAAAGGCGACGAGCGCCGCGACCACAGCCGCCGTCCAAAAGACCACCCGGCGGCGCGACGGTTTTTCCTTAAAGGCCACCGCGGGAAGCCCGGCGAGCATAAGGCCGATCGCCGCGTGCGCCGTGTGTCCGCTCGCAAACGACTTAAAGCCGTCCTTGATCACGCCGGCGGCAATAAAGGCCCACTTGTCGGGGTTGCCGATCACCCACCACGGCTGAAAATCGAGCCCCTGCGTCACCTCGATCACGCGCATGCGTGGGCGCGACCACAGCGGCTTGACGACCACGTTGAGGATAATGGCCTGAGCGACCCACACGGCAAGTACCATCAACGCCCAGCGCGTGAGCTCGTCGGACTCGGTCGTGCGCGTGAGGCGATAGACGATAAGGTTGGCAGCGATGACCAGCACAAACGTCAGCACCAACTGAGCTGCGATGAGTTTACCGCCAACCCGCAGGGACGAGACGATCTCGTAGCCGGCCAGGCCAACGTTGACGAGGATGCCGAGCACGGCGAGCCATTTGCTCCCCCTGGAGTCGGGACGCACCGCGCGCACGAGCATGACGCCCGCGACGCTTGCCGTCAGCTCGAACGGCAGCTCGCCGGCGGCCTCGATAAAGCGGCCGTACATGCTGCCGACGTTGAACAGCGCACTCGAGATCTGATAATCGAAGAAACTGCCCACGCCCAGACAAAGGCACAGGACAACCGCGATCATGGCGACGTCTTTCTTATAGATGTATCCGAACATGCTTTCCTTTCGATGGAACCAGAGTGCCCAAATGGGGCGTTTGCAGCGTCGACCCGTTAGTCGTCGTCGCTCGCACCCAACTGCTGCAACAGCATGAGTGCCGCGGCCACGGGGCCGGTACCGTCGTTGGCGTCGAGACCGCGACCCAGGCCGCTGCCCGCGCCGGCGCCCGCCTTGTAGGGCACCGACAGTTTGCGGCTCTTGGGGAAGTTCACCGCGCCATAGCGGGTCTTTAGCTCAAAGGCCACCTTCTTGGGCACGTCGACGCCCAAAAACGTGATGCGACCGCCGCTGAGCGTGACGCTCTCGAGCCCCAGGCGCTCGCCGCGAATGCGGATTCGTGCGCGATTGAACAGGTTGAGTCCTGCCAACGGCAGCTCGCCATGCGCGGCCTCGGTCTCTTCCTGCACCTCATCGATGCTCTCCAGGTCCTCGGCCGCTGCGAGCTTGCGGTACACGAGCACGCGCTGGTCCACCGCCGGCAGGTACTCCTCGGACAAGAAGTAGTCGGCCGGCAGATTAATACCCACGCTCGCCGCTTCCACGCCGGCGTCGTCATCGCCGCGCGCCTCGGCCACAGCCTGGCCCAGCATCTGCGTAAACAGGTCAAAGCCCACGCTCGACAGGTTGCCGTGCTGCTCGGCCCCCATAAGCGAGCCGGCGCCGCGAATCTCCAGGTCGCGCATGGCAATGCGCATGCCGCTGCCCAGGTCTTGGAACTCGGACAGTGCGGTCAGGCGCGCCGTCGCCTCCTCGGTGAGCGGCAGCTCGCCGGGGAACATAAAGTACGCGTATGCCTGCGTGGCAGAACGGCCCACACGGCCCTTGAGCTGGTAGAGCTGTGCCAGACCCAGACGCTGCGAATCCTCGATGATGAGCGTGTTGGCCGTTGCGTTGTCGATGCCGCTCTCCACGATGGTCGTGGCGATAAGCACGTCGATCTTCTTGGTCGCGAACTCGATCATCACGTCCTCGACCTCGCGCGGGCTCATCTTGCCGTGCGCCACGCCCACGCGCGCCTCGGGCGCGGCCTCGTGCACGCGCGCCACGGCGTCGTCGATGGTCTTGACGCGGTTGGACACGTAGTACACCTGGCCGCCGCGGCCCACCTCCAGGCGAATCGCCGCACTCACCACATCGGGGTCGTACTCCCCCACGTGCACGATCACGGGACGACGCCCGGTCGGCGGCGTCGTGATCAGGCTCATGTCGCGCACGCCGCTCGTGGCCATCTGCATGGTTCGCGGAATCGGCGTTGCCGAAAGCGTGAGCACGTCAATCTGCTCGCGCAGGTTCTTGAGCTGTTCCTTGTGCTGCACGCCAAAGCGCTGTTCCTCGTCGATGATCACCAGGCCCAGGTTCTTGGGGTTCACATCGGCCGAAAGCAGACGGTGCGTGCCGATGAGCACGTCGATCGTGCCCTCGGCAAACGCCTTGAGCGCGCGCTTTTGCTGCGCCGGCGTGCGGAAACGGCTGAGCACCTCGACCTCAAGGCCAAACGGGGCAAAGCGCTCAAAAAATGTCTCGTAGTGCTGTTGGGCCAGAATGGTCGTGGGGCAGAGCACCATGACCTGGCGGCCGGAGTCCACGCACTTAAAGGCCGCGCGCAGGGCGACCTCGGTCTTGCCGAAGCCCACGTCGCCGCACAGCAGGCGGTCCATGGGCTTGGGCGCCTCCATGTCTGCCTTGATGTCGGCGATAGCCTCCAGCTGGTCGCGTGTCTCGTCGTAGGGGAAGCTCTCCTCCATCTCGATCTGCTCAGGCGTATCGGGCGGACAGGCGATACCGGTAATCGACGAGCGGCGCGTATACAGGTCGACCAGGTCAAACGCCAGCTTTTTGGCATTCTTGCGCGCCTTGTTGGTAGCCCGCGTCCAGTCGGCGGTGTTGAGCCTGGTCAGGCGCGGCTTGTCGCCGTCGGGGCCAACATAGCGCGTGATGCGGTCGACCTGCTCGAGCGGCACGTAGAGCTTGTCGCCATCGGCGTATTCCAGCAAAAAGTAGTCGCGCTCCTTGCCGCCCACTTCCTGGCGCGCGATCTCGCTAAAGAGCGCGATGCCGTGAGTGGCGT
>USQE01000061.1 GCA_900556675.1 uncultured Collinsella sp. | reverse complement strand
GTTCCTGCTGGCGTGGTGGCTGACGAGGCCGATCTCGTCGCTGCAAAGGACAAGCAGGGCCATCGCGGCGGGAAATTATCAGATCCGCTCCAACGTGAAGAGCCGCGACGAGCTGCGCGAGCTTTCCGCTTCCTTCAATCAGATGGCGGACACCATCGAGGAGAAGATCCGTGAGCTGGAGGAGGCCGCCGAGCGCCAGAAGGCGTTCACGGCGAATTTCGCGCACGAGCTGAAAACGCCGATGACTTCCATCATTGGCTACGCCGACACCATCTATCAGAAGGAGCTTGGCCCGGAGCAGGTGCGGCAGGGGTCGTGGTACATCCTCAACGAGGCCATGCGGCTCGAGGCGCTGTCGTTCAAGCTGATGGACCTGCTGAATCTCGACCGGGGGAATTTCATTCTCGAGGAGATGGATGCGAAGCAGCTTCTGGACGACGTGCGGGCGTCCATCCTTCCGGCGGCGCAGAAGCGCGGCGTCGCCATCCAGAGCAATGCCGCGCCCGGATGGGTGCGGGTGGAATACGACCTGTTCAAGACGCTGCTCGACCGCGTAGATGGCACGCGAGAGCTCAATAGGCTCCGTGGACCCAATGGGCACCGCCTCGCCCTCAGCTGCACGCTCGGCCTCGTCCAAGTTAGACAGCGTAAGGATATCGTTGACAAGCGCTGCCAAGCGGCCCGCCTCACGATAGATGCGACCGCCAAAGTTGCGCAGGTCGCCCTCGCCCTCGACCATGCCGTTTGCGATGAGCTCGGCATAGCCCGAAATCGCCGTAAGCGGCGTCTTGAGCTCATGGGTGATATTCGCCGTGAACTCGCGGCGCATACGGTCGTTGTCCGCTAGCACCGCCATTTGGCGCTTGAGTTCCTGGCGCTGCGACTCGATACGCTCAAGCATGGGGACCATCTCGGCATAGGCGTGCTCATAGCTACGGCGTGGGTGGTCCAAATCCACCTCTTGCAACGGCGCGATGATGGCACGGGACTCGCGGCGCGCCATAAAAAACGAGAGTACCGCACCCGCTGCTGCGATAAGCAGCATCGGCGCCACCATCGACAGCAAAATCGCCGCAACGCCAGGCTGGGCCTGCGCCAAGCGGACAACCTGGCCGTTATCAAGGGCGACGGCGCGATACAGCATAATCTCGTCGAGCGTAGAGCTTGCGCGCTCCGCGGAACCCAAACCACTCTCAAAGGCCTCGATGACCTCGGGGCGATCGCCATGGTTGGGCAGTGTGGAAGGCGACGCCTCGTTGTCGTAGGCAACCGATCCATCCTTGTTAATCAGCGTGATGCGCAAGTCCTCGCGATCGAGACTACGCAAGAACGGGATGGGCTCCTGCTGTTCGTCGAGAGCGGCAGCAATGAGCTCGGTTTCCTGCGCCAGGTTGGCACTCGTGGCATCCGCCAAGGTGTTTTGCACAAAGAACGCACCCAGCACCGTAAACGCCACGATAACCGCCATGGCGCAGACAAAGATCGTCACAAAAACGCGGTGCGACAGCGTATGTTTTCCCTGGGGGGCGAAGACCACGGGTTACTCCTCCGATGCGGTGGCCACGGTGTCGTCACCTTCGGCACCATCACCGGCAGAAGGCTCGGCCAAGCGGTAGCCCACGCCGCGCACGGTCTCGATGGCGCTGGCATGCTCGCCCAGTTTTTGGCGAAGCGTCTGCACGTGCACGTCAACGGTGCGCGAACCGCCGTCGAAGTCCCAGCCCCACACGCTCTGCAGCAACGACTCGCGGGTAAAAACCACGCCGGGCTTGCGCATGAGGTACTCGAGCAGGTCGAACTCGCGCAGGGTGAGCTTAAGCGGCTCGCCGGCAACGGTCACCTCGCGATGGCTGGGCGAGAGCACGATGTCGCCCACGCTGAGCACATCGCTCGCCTGCTTGACCATGCCGCCGCGACGCAGCAGTGCGCGGCAGCGGCTCGCAAGCTCCATGAGCGAAAACGGCTTAGTCAGGTAATCGTCGGCACCGCCATCGAGCGCCATCACCTTGTCGAGCTCGGTATCCTTGGCGGTAAGCATCATGATGGGCACCGTCGCCGTCAGGCGGTCGGCGCGCAGGCGACGCATAATTGCCAAACCGTCGGTATCGGGCAGCATGATGTCGAGCAGGACGGCATCGGGTACCCGTCGCGCCACGGCGGCCTTAAACTCGCCATCGCACGAAAAGCCTTCGGCCTCGATTCCCTGCTTGCGCAGTGCATAGACCGTCAAATCCCTGATGTTGTCATCGTCCTCGACGTAATAGATCATGTTGAACCCCTTTGCGGCCGGCATGACCGCATCTTAACCCTAAAGGTACCTTTACTAGATGGTATCAGCCAAAACGTCCCGTTAAATAATCCGCCGTGCGCGGGTCGGTGGGATTTTTGAAGAGCTGAGCGGTGGGTGCGTGCTCCACTAACTCGCCCAGCAAGAAAAACGCGACCGAGTCGGAGATGCGCGCCGCCTGCTGCATATTGTGCGTAACGACCACGAGCGTACAGGTCTCTTTGAGCTCGCAGGCCAGCTGCTCAACCACCAGCGTCGACACGGGATCGAGAGCGCTCGTGGGCTCGTCCATCAGCAGAATATCGGGCTGCACGGCAAGCGCGCGGGCGATGCACAGACGCTGCTGCTGCCCGCCCGAAAGGCCCAGCCCCGACTCCTTGAGTTTGTCCTTGACCTCATCCCATAGCGCAGCGCGACGAAGAGAGTCCTCGACCAACTCATCCAGAACGGCGCGGTCGCGCACGCCCATGCCGCGTGGACCATACGCGACGTTGTCGTAGATGCTCATGGGAAACGGGTTGGGGCGCTGGAACACCATGCCCACGCGCTGGCGCAGGCGGCAGATGTCGTAGTCGCCCAGGATATCCTGGCCGTCGAGCGCGATCTTACCCTCGATGCGGCAGTCCTTGATGTCGTCGTTCATGCGGTTAAAGCAACGCAGCAGCGTCGACTTGCCGCAGCCCGAAGGACCGATAAACGAGGTGATCTGCTTGTCGCGAATCTTGATGGATACGTCCTTGAGCGCGTGGTGGTCGCCATAGAACAGATCGATGCCCTCGACGTCGATGCGCGTCGACGAGGCGGCAAGATCCTGCGCCGTGGGACGAGTCGCGTCCCCGACTTCGCGCTCGTGCGCAGCCTCGGCTTGCGCCTCCATTAGCTCCTCGAGCTCCGTGGGCTCCATAGCCGCAGCAGCCGTCATACCGCATACCTCCACATCGATATCAATTCAGCAGTATCGATAGTAGAAATCGCGGCTCATATGCACGTGAGCGCATTGTCAGGTGTTTGTAAGGGCGCCTACGCTACGCGGCAGGCAGCTCGATGGTAAAGACGGTATGCTCGGGCGTCGATTCGCACGCGATGGTACCGCCATGCGCGCATACAATCTCCTTGGCGATGGCGAGGCCCAGCCCAGCACCGCCGCGATTGGTCGCACGCGCTGCATCCAGGCGATAAAACTTCTCAAAGATCACCTTGAGCTTAGCCGCGGGAATCGGGTCACCATGGTTAATAAAGCGCACGCGCACGCCGCCGTCATCTTGGCGTCGGGCCTCGATCGTAATGGTCGAGCCTTCGTAACTATAGGCGACGGCGTTTTTCATGATGTTGTTGAACACGCGCGCCATCTTGTCGCCATCCACAAGCACCGTCAGGTCCTCGCAGATATCAACCTGGACTTCCTTGTGCTGTTCGTTGAGAATGGGATAGAACTCATCGGCGACCTGCGCCAGCAACAGGCTCAAGTCGACGTAGCCGCGCGTAAGCACAATATCGTGGAAATCAAAGCGTGTAATGTCGAAGAACTCCTCGACAAGTGCGTCGAGCCGATGTGCCTTGTCAAGCGCCACGCCCGTAAAGTGCGCGCGCTGCTCGACTGGCAGCTCGGGGGCCTCCTGCAACAGGGAGAGGTAGCCCACCACGCTGGCGAGCGGCGTGCGCAAGTCATGCGCCAGGTATGTGACCAAGTCATCCTTGCGATGTGACTCGTCGCGTAGGGCCTGCTGCACCTTACGCTCGCGATCGCGCACGCGGTTGAGCGCACCCTCGACCTCCAGGAAGTCGCCGTCGATGTTATCCCAGGCGTCAGGATGATCGATCAGGCGGTCCTGGATACGGGCCGCAAGCACGCGATCGGCATGCTGTTCCCCTTGCTCGTAGCCTTGGTAATACAGTGCTCGGCCACAAAAGAATAAGACGCACACGGCAAGCGCCAAGACAAAACCAAGCATGTTGAATACAAAGCCGGCGTCAAAGAACACCGGCTCGGCAATGCCGCCAAGCGCCATGGCGCCAATCGCCAGCGTGATTACCCACGCGGCACCGCCAATCACCACGCAACGGCGCACGGTTTCGAATCGATCGATCAGCAAAAACCCGATAAGCAAAACTGCCAAAATGCCAGCGATGTTGTCGATACCGACCAGCAGCAGGCTCAGCAAAAAGAGCAGTACCGTCGCGAGCGCGCGGTTGTCGACGACCGCCCTCACGTATTCAAAGAGTCGATCGGGCACCTCGAACGCCTGTCTATCATCTTTTGTCATATCAAGATCCTCACAAGCGAAAAGCGTTATTCGATGATGTAGCCGACGCCCCAGACGTTTTTGATAAAGCGCGGTTTTTGGGCATCGTCGCCAATCTTTTCGCGCAGGTGGCGAATATGCACCATCACGGTATTGTTGGAGCCGGGCATAAAGTCCTCGTTCCACACCGCGCGGAACAGGTCCTCCACGGGCACTACGCTGCCGCGATGCTCGGCCAGATACAGCAAGATGGAATACTCGATGGGCGTGAGGCGCACCGGCGCACCGTCCACTGTCACGGCACGAGCGCCGCGATTGATCTCGAGACCGTCGAGCTGAATGACCGGAGACTCAGCCACCTGCACTCGGCTACCGTAGCTGGTATAGCGGCGAAGCTGGGCGTGGACGCGCGCAACAAGCTCCAACGGGCGGAACGGCTTGACCACGTAATCGTCCGCACCGAGCGAAAGGCCCTCAATCTTATCCTGCTGGGCATCACGAGCCGTCAGCATAATCACGGGATAGGTGTGGCTGGCACGAATCGTGCGCAGCAGTTCAAAGCCGTCGATATCAGGCAGCATGACATCGAGCAACGCCAGATCAAACTCTTGCTCCAAGATTGCTTTGGCCGCGTCGGCCCCGCTATAGGCAATCTGAACATCAAAGCCTTCTTTTGTAAGGTAGATACCCACCAGGTCGGCGATGGCCTTCTCGTCGTCGACTACCAAAATGCGCTCGTTCATGCGTGCTCCTCTCGCGCTCCATTATGCCCGAGGGGACGCTCGCCACACACAACAAGCGCGGGCGATTAAGTCGTCCTTAAGCACCCATATGTCCGTTCGGGCACAGATGCAGGCCATGCGCGCGCTCGACGCTCGCCTGCGCCGGCAAACGATATACTCTAGTGCCAGAAGAGACCACCCCGTCGAAAGCGAAATCCGTGAAGCCCTTCACCTCTTTTGCAAAGCGCTCTGCCCAGCTTGCTGCCGGCTTTATCTGTGCCGTCGCCCTTGTTGCCGGCGCGCCAACGGTCGCCGGCGCCCAAGTGCTAACAACTGACGACATTTGCGGCAAAACCGCCGATGCACGCGGTATTACGGCCGAAAACCTCCCCGATATCGAGGCAACCAATGCCGTTGTCATGGGGAAAGACGGCACCGTCTACTACGCCCGCAGCGCCGATGATCAGGTCAAGATTGCCTCGATCACCAAGGTGATGACCGCGATCCTGACCGTTGAGAACTGCAAAATGGACGAGAAGATCACGGTGAGCAATGCTGCCGCCACCGTAGGCAACTCGACCGCCGGCCTGCTCGAAGGCGACGAGCTCACCGTGGAGCAAGCTCTGCGCGGCCTGATGATCCCCTCGGGCAACGATGCCGCCATCGCGCTTGCCGAGCACGTGGGCAAAAAGATCGACCCCAAGACCAAGGACGCCATGGCCACCTTTGTAAAGGCCATGAACGAGCGCGCTCAAGAGCTCGGCTGCACGGGAACGCTTTTTGAGAATCCGCACGGTCTGGACTTTGATGAGTGGGCCGGTAACATGCACTCCACCGCGCACGATATAGCCCTGATGATGCAGGAGGCAATGAAGAACGACACGTTCCGCGAAATCGTGGCGAGCGATGATTCCTGGATTGAGGTTACGGGCGCCGACGGTTCCGACCATTCGCATTCCATGGATACGCACAATGAGCTGCTGGGGCAGGACGGCAATATCGGCGGTAAGACCGGCACCACCGACGATGCCGGCTATTGCTTTACGGGAGCCTACAACCGCGATGGCGACGAGACCTACACCGTCGTCTTGAACTCCAGCACCACCGATCAGCGCTTTGCCGACACGGCCGCCCTTGCCAACTGGTACTACGACCACAAGGTGACGGTTGCGATCGCCAACACGCAGGAAAAGACCGCCAACGGCAATCCGCTCATCGCGCGCATCAGCCAGACCGACTGGACGGACAAGACGATCGATGCCACGCTCGCCGATCCCGCAGCTCAGGCGACCGTCTTTGCGCTTGCCGGAGAGGTGACCGAGAAGGTTACCTATGATGACCTTTCGGGCACGGTACATGTGGGCGACAAGGTGGGTAGCGTGACGCTCAAGCAAGACGGCACCAAGATCGCCGTCATCTACGACAACTCCGATGCCTACTCCACCGGCATCTTCAAGAAGTTCGAGGCCGAGGCTGCCGAGCAGAAC
>USQE01000060.1 GCA_900556675.1 uncultured Collinsella sp. | reverse complement strand
CGCGCTTTGCCGCAACGTGGCTCATCGAGGGCGATGCGTCGATGGAAGAGGTGCTCCGGCTCGACCAGAACGAAAAAGAACTGATCGAGCATTCGGTTTTGCAGATGGAGCAGGAGCGGGGACTCGACCGCAACGCGGCGCTTGCCGATATGCGCTACAGCTTCATTGAAAAGCTGGTGAAAGACGCGGTCATCAAGCCGAAGGAGAGCCGCCAGCACAAAAGAAGCGTGCAGGCGGATAAAATCCTGACTGGCAAATACACGGCGATTCCGATTTTTATCGGCGTCATGTTCCTGATTTTCTTTTTGACGTTCCATGTGATCGGCGCGTTTCTGAGCGACCTGCTGGCGCTCGGCATTGACCGGCTGACGCAGATTGTGGACGCAGCGCTGACGGCGTATGGATTAAACCCCGTGGTGCAGAGCCTGATCATCGACGGCATTTTTGAAGGCGTGGGAAGCGTTCTGAGCTTCTTGCCCGTGATCGTGACGCTCTTTTTCTTCCTCTCCATTCTGGAGGACTCGGGCTACATGGCGCGTGTTGCCTTTGTCATGGATAAGGTGCTGCGCCGCTTTGGCCTTTCGGGCCGCAGCTTTGTGCCCATGCTCGTCGGGTTTGGCTGCACCGTGCCGGCTATCATGTCGACCCGTACGCTCCCATCCGAGCACGACCGCAAGATGACCGTCATGCTCACGCCGTTCATGAGCTGCTCGGCCAAGCTGCCGGTTTACGGCTTGCTGTGCGGAGCATTCTTCCCGCAGGCGACGGTCCCCGCCATGGTCTCGCTCTATCTGATTGGCATTGCGGTTGGTTGCATCGCGGCTTTGGTGCTTAACCGCACGGCATTTAAAGGCGACCCGGTGCCGTTTATCATGGAGCTTCCCAATTACCGCCTGCCGAGCGTCAAGACGACGGTGATGCTGGCATGGGATAAGGCCAAAGACTTTATTACCAAAGCCTTTACCATTATCTTTGCTGCTACCGTGGTCATCTGGTTCCTTCAGACGTTCGACATTCGCTTTAATGTGGTCGCCGATCAGTCGCAGAGTCTACTTGCCGGTCTGGGTAGCATTATCGCGCCGGCGCTGGCACCGCTCGGCTTTGGCGACTGGCGTGCATCCACGGCGCTCGTCACCGGACTTATCGCCAAGGAGAGCGTCATCTCGACCCTCACGGTGCTTTTGGGCGCGACCTCGCCTGCGGTGTTGTCGACCATGTTTTCGCCGTTCACCGCCTACGTGTTTTTGGTCTTCACGCTGCTGTATCCGCCCTGCGTGGCTGCCATCGGCGCCGTCAAGAGTGAGCTGGGCGCGCGCTATGCCGTTGCCGTGTTCGCGTTTCAGGTGACGGTCGCCTGGATCGTGGCGTTTGTCGTGCATTCGGCAGGTATATTGCTGGGGTTGGCTTAGTTATATATTGACGGCGCAACCTCTGTGTATCGAATTGTTTTCGGCCCCGCATCTGTTGCTGACGGATGCGGGGCCGTTGCTATATAATCGCCTCCGCTCAAAACGATTGGAGACGTTATATATGACTCAGGCAAGGCAAGACGGCATCACGCTCAAGCAGTGGCTCCCGCTCATCGGACTCACCTGCTGCGCCTTCGTGTTCAACACGTCGGAGTTTATGCCCATCGGTCTTTTGACTGACATCGCCGCGTCGTTCTCGCTCACCGAGTCCCAAGCCGGCATCATGATCTCGGTCTATGCCTGGGGCGTCATGCTGCTGTCGCTGCCGCTCATGGTGTTCGCTTCGCGCTTTGAGTTCAAGCGGATGTTGCTGGGCGTGCTGGCCGTGTTTTCGCTGGGCCAGTTTCTGTCCGCTGTGGCGCCGACTTATCCCATCCTGGTCTGTGCGCGCCTGGTGGTCGCTTGCGCACATGCCGTGTTCTGGTCGGTCGCTTCGATTATGGCCTCGCGCCTGGTCGACACGCGCCACGGGGCGCTCGCCATCAGCATGATCGCTACGGGCTCGTCCATCGCGCAGATCTTTGGTCTGCCCCTCGGTCGCGCTATTGGCTTGGCCGTGGGCTGGCGCATGACGTTTGCCGTGGTCGGGGTCCTCTCGGCCATCGCGGTCGTCTACCAGGCGACCGTGTTCCCGGCCATGCCGGCGGGCGAGCGTTTTACGCTCAAGCAGCTGCCCGAGCTGCTCAAGAACCCGTTCCTGATCGCGCTCTATGTGGTCACGGTGTTCATGGCGACCGGCTATTACGCGGGCTATAGCTATATCGAGCCGTTCCTGGCTCAGGTCGCGCATGTCGACGCAAGCGCCATCACCATGACGTTGACGGCGTTTGGCTGCTCTGGTCTGCTCGGAAGCTGGTTGTTTGGCCGCCTGTTCGATGGGCACCGTTTTCCGTTCCTTGCGATCACGCTCTCCGGAGTGCCGGTCGCCTTGCTACTTATGGGTCCTGCCGCGTCGTCGCTCACCGCGGTTCTTGCCGTTTGCGCGCTGTGGGGCTGCTGCGCCACGGCCTTTAACGTGGCGTTCCAGGCCGAGCTCATCAAGTACACGCCGGCGGACTCGTCGGCCGTCGCCATGTCGATCTTCTCGGGCCTGTTCAACCTCGGTATCGGCACGGGTACCGCGATCGGCGGAGCCGTGGTTTCAGGCCCCGGTATCGCCTGGATCGGCTGCGCAGGTGGCGCAATCGCCGTCGTAGGCGTCATCCTCGCTATTACGGTGCTATTCCCGGCCATACGCCGCGCAAAGCCCGTCGCCTAATCACGTCCCCTCATCAGTTG
The DNA here is from genome assembly GCA_900556675.1 of uncultured Collinsella sp. Lineage (GTDB taxonomy): Bacteria > Actinomycetota > Coriobacteriia > Coriobacteriales > Coriobacteriaceae > Collinsella. Next base: position 4,012 of record USQE01000060.1, on the reverse strand, counting down.
CGGTGGAATAGTTCCTGTTTAAGGCCTCTGAAGGCCCAAGCAGGAACTATTCCACCGCAACTTATTTTGGGGGAGAGGATACAAGCTGGGCATACAATGGGTGGCGTTGCGTGAAGGATTTCCGGGAGGCTGTTATGTGGGCATACGAGACGACGTTCTATCAGATCTATCCGCTGGGCTTTTGCGGGGCTCCGCGCGAAAACGCCGCGCCCGTTGCCGAGGATGAGCTCGCCCAGGCTGCCAACGCCGCGCCCAACCCCGATGCGCCCATCATGAAAATCGTCCAATGGGCCGACTACCTGCAAGAACTCGGTATTGGCGCTGTGCTGATCAACCCGCCGCTCGAGTCTGATAGCCACGGCTATGATACGCGCAGCCTGCGTCATATCGACCGTCGCCTGGGTGGGGATGCCGACTTTGCCGCCGTGTGCGATACACTGCATGCCCACGGCATCCGCGTGGTACTCGATGCGGTCTTCAACCATGTGGGCCGTGGCTTTTGGGCCTTCCGCGATGTGCAGGAGCGCAAGTGGGACTCGCCCTACAAGGACTGGTTCCACATTAGCTTTGACGGCGACTCCTGCTATGGCGACGGCTTTTGGTACGAGGGCTGGGAAGGCCATTTTGAGCTTGTGAAACTCAACCTGCAAAATCCCGCCGTGGTCGATTACCTGCTCGAGTCCGTGCGCCGCTGGGCCGAGGTCTTTGGCGTCGACGGGTTGCGTCTGGACGTCGCCTATATGCTCGACCGCGACTTCATGCGTCGCCTGCACGCCTTTACCCGTGAGCTCAAGCCCGACTTCGTGCTGATCGGTGAGACGCTCCACGGCGACTACAACCAGATCGTCAACGACGAGATGCTCGACTCCTGCACCAACTACGAGTGTTACAAGGGCCTGTACTCCAGCTTTAACTCGGTCAACATGTTCGAGATTGCCCATTCGTTGCATCGTCAGTTTGGCGGCGACCCGTGGTGCATCTACCGCGGCAAACACCTGCTGTCGTTTGTCGACAACCACGACGTGCCACGCTTGGCGAGCATCCTCACTGACAAGTCCTGCCTGCGCCCCGCCTATGGCATGCTGTTTGGCATGCCGGGCATCCAGTGCGTCTACTACGGCAGCGAGTGGGGAATTGCTGGCGAAAAGGGCGGCCCCGATGGCGACTGGGCGCTGCGACCTGCGCTCGATGAGCCTGCGCCCAACGAGCTGACGGCTTTCATCAAGCAGCTCACGCACCTGCGCTCGGCCGACGACGCGGCGGCCCGTGCTCTCAACTACGGTGCCTATCGCAACGTGGTGATCCAGAACAAGCAGCTGCTGTTCGAGCGCGCCTGCGACGACGCGACGGTGCTTGTGGCGGTCAATGCCGTGAACGAGCCCTATACCTTTGGAGCCGGCGAACTCAACGGCTCCTTCGTCGACCTGCTTGCCGACGATGCTCCCACGGTCGAGCTGACGGGTACCCTTGAGCTTGCACCCTACGAGGTGCGCTATCTGCTGAGGGCCTAGCTCGTGGCCGCGCCGGACGAGGGCTATCAACATATTGAGCATGGGTTTGAACCCGTGTTTGACGAGCACTCGCGCGTTTTGGTGCTCGGGTCGTTTCCCTCGGTGCTTTCGCGCGCCAATGCCTTTTATTACGGCAACCCTCAGAATCGCTTTTGGCGCGTGATGGCCGCATGCCTCGGTGTGCCCGTGCCGCCCAACGAGGGCGACCCTTTGGCAAGCGGTGAGCCTGCGACGCTCGACGCCTCAATTGCCGCCAAGCGCTCCATGCTGCTGAACGGCGGCGTGGCCCTGTGGGACGTGATCGAGAGTTGTGACATTAAGGGCTCGAGTGATGCCAGCATCAAAAACGTCGTTCCGGCACATATCGAGCGCATTACCGGCGCAGCTCCCATTGAGCAGGTGATATGCAACGGTGGTACAGCTGGCCGGCTCTACAAGCGCTATCTACAAGAACGCACCGGGCTGCCCGCCATCGTCCTGCCCTCTACAAGTCCCGCCAATGCCGCCTGGCGTCTGGAGCGTCTTGTTGAGCGTTGGCACGAAGCCGTTGACTGGGCCGCTCTCTAATTTAGATATCTGATTGGGCGCGGGCGCCGAGGCGTTTCAGAACGCCTCGCCAGATCGGCGCGGGCACGGCTGGCTCGGCGCAAACCATGCCGTCGACGTTGACGTTGACGGCATTGCCGCCGCCAAGTCGCTGCGCATGCTCGACGGAGCAGCCCATGCGAACGGCGCCTACGAGCTTGTCCATCGCTTCGGAAAATGGCCGGCGCAAGAGGCCCATACGCGGGGAGTGGCGAAGCGCCGCAACGCCGCCGCCGGCACAGACGACAACGCCGCCACACCACAATTGGTCATGGCGCTCACATGCCTTGTGCAGACGAACGGCGGTCCCGCGCGCCTGCTTAGCGCCCTCTTGTGCGGCTCGAATCGCGGCATAGACGCGCGTTCCCGTACCGCCAAAGCGTTCAAGCGCCTGCTCGATAGCTGTCAACGTCTCATCGTCAGCCACATCTTCAATGGCCAGCACGATGCCATCGACTGCACCGGCATCATCCGCCTCCAAATCGACCGGGCGGGGGAGCGCGGTGCCAGAAAGCTGAGCATAGGCCGCGATGGCATCCTGCAGGTCCCAAAGCAAAAACTCAAGATCCGCGCTATTGGGAATGCTGATATAAGCAATGGTTTGCAGCGTTTTTGGTACATCGCCGCGTGCGGTCGTCTCCATGCCGCCTCCTTTCCGGTTGGTTTCCGTTTAGGTTACACCGTCTGGCGGCGCCTCGCCGCGCTATCCTAGTGCAACCCTTACGAAAGGAACGCCATGTGTCTGCCCATGAACACCTCGCTTGCCGCGCTTAAGCCCTCCGGCATCCGCCGGATCAACGCACTCGCCGCCCAGCATCCGGGGTGCATCGCGCTCGCGCTTGGCGAGCCCGATTTTCCCACGCCCGATGTGATTAGCGCCGAGGTGACCGCCGCACTGGACCGCGGCGACACGCACTATCCGCCCAACAACGGCCGCCCCGCCCTGCGCGAGGCGCTGTCTGCCTACATGGGGGATGCGGGCCTTACGTTTTCGGCCGACGAGGTCGTCCTGACCGACGGCGCGACCGAGGCCCTGTCGGCAACATTCATGGCTATGCTCAACCCCGGCGACGAGGTCATCATCCCCACGCCAGCCTTTGGCCTGTACGAGAGCATCGTCGTGGCCAACCACGCCAAAGCGGTCTTTTTGGATACAGAGCCTGCGCAATTTCGGATTGACGAGGACGCACTTCGTGCTTGCGTGACGCCGGCGACCAAAGCCATCGTCATCTGCTCGCCTAACAATCCTACGGGATGCATCCTCAACGCGGCATCGCTCGACGCCGTGGCGCGCGTGGCAGAGCAGGCGGGCATCTACGTGGTCTGCGACGACGTATATAACCGCCTGGTCTACGTGGACGGCTACGAGCGATTTGCCCAGCGCCACCCGGAGCTACGCGAGCAGACGGTGGTCATCGAGAGCTTCTCCAAGCCCTGGGCCATGACCGGCTGGCGCTTGGGCTGGCTCGCAGCCGCAGCCCCCGTCATCGCCGAGATCGCAAAGGCCCACCAATACTTAGTATCGAGCGCCGTCTCCTTTGAGATGGACGCCGCGGCCCGAGCCCTGACCGTCGACCCAGCCCCCATGCTCAAAGTCTACCGAGCCCGCCGCGAACGCGTGCTCGCAGCCTTAAACGCCATGGGTCTCGACGTAGTGGAACCGGCAGGCGCCTTCTACGCTTTCCCGAGCATCAAACAATTCGGCCTAACAAGCGAAGACTTCTGCATCAAAGCCATCAAAGAAGCCAACGTAGCCCTAGTCCCGGGAGACTGCTTCGGCACCGAAGGCCACGTCCGCTTAAGCTACTGCGTCTCCGACAAAAATTTGGACGAAGGTCTCCACCGCCTGTCAACCTTCGTTTCAACCTTATAGCCCAACGGGACGCAACACATCAGCCCACCGACCCAAGCATTAT
>USQE01000059.1 GCA_900556675.1 uncultured Collinsella sp. | reverse complement strand
ACGAAGCTCGTCAAGCAAATGACGATGAACGCCGGCATAGGACAGCAGCGCTTGGGCATGCTCGGTCTGCGCATACTTGTGAGGGTTTGCGCTGATGTCGTTATGGACAAGCTCGCGTGCTGCATCGGTGAGTTCGGGGTGCGACGCCAGATAGGTGCGCTCCAGATAGGCGGGGATGTAGACGCTCGGATCCATTAGAGGTCTCCTCCCTTAAACGGCAATCCCTGTTCGGCCGCGCGCAGGATTCGTTCGTCGATCTGAGAGCGCACGATGTCGTTGGTGGCGACCCAGGCGGCAAAGCTGGCGTTGTCGGGCGCGCCTAGGCCCTCCTGCAGCACCGGCGTCGCCTCGGACAGGGCAAGGACAAGCTCATCGGTGGAGCCCACACCCACGTTGACGCGAGCATAGACGCCATCGGGAAATTCGGTTTGGAAGTAGAGCGCCTCGGCTGCGTGCGGGCATGAGCGCACCAGGATGCGCAGGTAGTGCTCGGCGCCCTCGTAATCCAGCTCGCGCCAGGCTGCGCTCATCAGTGCGATGAGCGTCCACGGGTCCAAGTCGCGCTCTGCGTCCTTGGGACGGCGGCGCAGCGGCGTGTTGGCAAGATAGGGTACGGAGTGGGCGGAACGAAAACGCTTGAGCTCCTCGGCAGGGTATTCGAGCTTTGCCATGGCAAGCATCGCGGTATGACGGACGCCAGCGGGGTCGTTGGGCGCAAAGTCCAGACTGCGATTCGCGGCTTCGAGCGACATGCGGTAGCGGCCGCTAATGAGCGCGCGCGATGCCAAGGCGGCAAGCCAGCGCAGGTAGGGACGGCGGGTCAGGTCGCCTGCGGCCTCACGCTCGTAGGGGTCCTGCGCCGAGGCGATCTTGAGCGCCAGATCGTGCTCCACCTCGTCGCGCTTGGACACCAGATACTGTACGTATTCCTCGTTGGATTCGGCGGTGAGCGCCGTCAGCATGCGCTGGGCATCCCAGTTGGCCGGATCGAGCGCGGCTGCCTCGCGGAGCATGTTCTCGGCGGCTGCCTCTTCCTGCTCGGCTTGGGCATCGTCGGGGATAAAGGGAATGCGGTAGTCGACGGCCTCGACCACCTTGGCGATCAGATGCCCGGCGCGGTCGCGGTCGTGCACGATGAGCGGTGCGGGGTTGCGGGTGAATTGCTCCATCAGACGCTCTACGGCGGCACCGTCGGTGAGCGGGATATTGTCGCGGCGCAAGGCCTCAAGAACGAGGCGATGGCAATCCTCTTGAATGGGATCGAATGCCATGGGGCCTCCTTTGCTGCGGTTAGGGTTCAGATGTTTCTATATAAGGTTCTAGTTTACCCGCATGTGGCACACCGGGGGTGCCGCACTTGGACTTGCACCTTTGCACCACGAAGTCGGATGTCGCACAAATGTCGGCACCATGGACGGCCGAGTGGTATCGCGGTGCCGCAAACGGTCGATTTTTGGCGGCGAACGGTGCATATTTTGGAGGGGCACAGTCCTGCCCGGGATATGTAGTCAACCTTGATAAAACGTTTGCCCAGCTTGGGAGTATGAATGCCGCACAAGGGTCTTCAGGGATAGAAAAAACGTTTCATCATTGGCGGCTTTAGGTGAATAACTGACCAACCAGAACGGTAAAATAGTGTTTGTCTGAGCGTTGAGACGTTTAGACATCGCGCATTGTCATCGCCGGCAACGCGCAAACCGGTCCTAACGGAGCCAATTGGGTGCTCCGTTATATACGCAAGTCTAAGAGGGGCTTGTTTAGGAGGCACAGTATGGGACGTTTTACCAATCCTCGCGATCTGTACTTTGGTGAGGGCGCTCGCCACGAGGTGAAGAACCTCAAGGGCAAGAAGGCCATCATCGTTTCTGGCGGTAGCTCTATGCGCCGCGGCGGGTTCCTGCAGGACGTTGAGGCCGACCTCAAAGAGGGCGGCTTCGAGGTCAAGCTGTTCGAGGGCGTCGAGTCCGATCCGTCCATCGAGACGGTCATGAAGGGCGCCGAGGCCATGCGCGAGTTCGAGCCCGACTGGATTATCGCCATCGGCGGCGGCTCTCCCATCGATGCCGCTAAGGCCATGTGGGTCTTCTACGAGTATCCCGAGGAGTCCTTCGATAACATCATCCAGCCGTTCAGCTTCCCTGAGCTGCGTCAGAAGGCTCACTTCTGCGCCATCTCCTCTACCTCCGGTACCGCTACCGAGGTCACTGCCTTCTCCGTCATTACCGACTACGCCAAGGGCATCAAGTACCCGCTGGCCGACTTCAACATCACCCCTGATGTCGCCATCGTCGACCCCGAGCTTACCTACACCATGCCCGCCAAGCTGTGCGCTCATACCGGCATGGACGCTCTGACCCACTGCATGGAGGCCTACGTTTCCACCTGCGCTTCCATGTTCACCGACGCCAACGCTCTGCACGGCATCCGCGAGATCGTCGAGTGGCTGCCCAAGTCCTATGCTGGCGACCATGAGGCCCGTCAGCACATGCACGAGGCTCAGTGCATCGCCGGTATTGCCTTCTCCTCGGGCCTGCTCGGCATCGTTCACTCCATGGCTCACAAGACCGGTGCTGCCTTCGAGAACGGCCACATCATCCACGGTGCCGCTAACGCCATGTACCTGGGCAAGGTCATCCAGTGGAACTCCAAGGATCCCCGTGCTGCCGAGCGTTACGCTTACGTGGCCAAGGAGATCCTGCACCTTCCCGGCGAGACCAACGAGGAGCTCATCGCTGCGCTCGTCCAGAAGATTCGCGACCTCAACGACCAGCTCAACATTCCGCAGTCCATCAAGGATTACGCGAATGGTGGCGTGAAGGTCGACGCCGAGAACCCGCAGATGGTTTCCGAGGAGGAGTTCCTCGCCAAGCTGCCCGAGATCGCCGCGAACGCCGAGCAGGACGCCTGCACGCCCGAGAACCCGCGTGAGACCAAGGCTGCCGACTTCGAGAAGATCCTCAAGGCCTGCTACTACGACACCGACATCGATTTCTAATCGACTCTTGTTATCGTAACGAGGGGCTCCGCACGTATCCGTACGGAGCCCCTTTCTTTTTTAGAGAATGGGATAGTTATGGCTGCAATTTTCAATAGCCCCAGCAAGTACATCCAGGGTCCGGACGAGCTCGCCAAGCTCGGCTCCTATGTCGAGCCGCTCGGCGCTAAGGCCCTCGTCATCGTGACGCCTTCGGGCAAGAAGCGCGTCGGTGCCAAGATCGAGGGCGGCTTTGCCGAGGCTAAGGCCGAGCTGCTGTTTGAGGACTTTAACGGCGAGTGCTCCAAGGGCGAGGTCGATCGCCTGGTTGCGCTCGCTCGCGACAACGGTTGCGACATCATCGTCGGCGTCGGTGGCGGCAAGATCCTCGACACCGCGAAGGCCGTCGCCTATTACCTGGAGTCCCCGGTTATCATTTGCCCCACCATTGCTTCGACCGATGCCCCGTGTTCGGCGCTTTCGGTGCTCTATACCGATGACGGCCAGTTCGACAAATACCTCTTCCTTAAGGCAAACCCCAATATCGTCCTTATGGATACGACGGTTATCGCGGCGAGCCCGGTGCGCCTGACGGTTTCCGGTATGGGCGATGCGCTCGCAACCTATTTCGAGGCTCAGGCGACGCGCGATGCCGACGGCGGCACCTGCGCCGGCGGCAAGGGCGGAATGGCCGGTCTGGCGCTCGCCAAGCTCTGCTACGAGACGCTTATGGCCGATGGCGTCAAGGCCAAGGTCGCGCTGGAGAAGGGCGCGCTCACGCCTGCCGTCGAGCACATCATCGAGGCCAATACGCTGCTTTCGGGCATTGGCTTTGAGAGCTCGGGCCTTGCCGCTGCTCATGCCATCCACAATGGTCTGACGATGCTGCCCGAGTGCCACAGCATGTATCACGGCGAGAAGGTCGCCTTCGGCACCATCGTCCAGCTGGTACTCGAGGATGCCCCGACCGAGAAGCTCGAGGAAGTCTTGGGCTTCTGCATTGAGCTGGGTCTGCCGGTCACGATGAAGGAACTTGGCGTTGCCGAGCTTACGCGCGAGAAGGCCATGATTGTTGCCGAGGCCGCGTGCGCGCCCGAGGACACCATGTGCAACATGCCGTTTGAGGTGACGCCCGAGATGGTCGCAAACGCCATTCTGGGTGCAGACGCACTGGGCCACTACTATCTCATGGATGAGTAAATCAAGCTAAGGAAGGGGCAAAGCCAGCAGATGGCTTTGCCCCTTTTTGCTATGGTGCAAAGGGGCAAGGTTACTTTGCACCAATCGTTGTTTGATGAAGGGCGGATTCTCGTATGGCGCTTCCCATGGTTTATGGCGGTCCCGGCCGGTATGTTCAGGGGCCGGGCGAACTTTCGCGTCAGGGCAAGTATTTGTCATGGTTGGGCTGCGCTGCCTATGTCTTGTTTGACCAGGGCACTGAGGATCGGCTGTGCAAGCAGATCGTCGATGGATTTCTGGACGACGATCTAAGCGAGCCGTTCTTCAAGATTTACAACGGTCCGTGTACGGAAGACGCCGTTGTCGAAATGGCTAAGGAAGCTCAGGCCGAGTATTGCGACATGGTGGTGGGTATTGGCGGCGGCAGGATGCTCGATATCGCCAAAGCCGTTGCGTTTTATGCCGAGTTGCCGTTGTGCGTATGTCCCACGGCGGCTTCGATGGACGGTCCGTGTAGCGCGATTTCGGTGCTGTATCACGAGGATGGGTCGTTCGACCACTACCTGATGCTCGAGAAGAATCCAGATCTGGTCGTGGTCGATACCAACGTGGTCGCGGCGGCGCCACTGCGTATGACGGTCGCTGGCATGGGCGATGCACTGGCAACGTACTTCGAGGCGCGTTCGTGCGCCGCGGCGCACGGCACCAACGAGCACGGTGGCGCGCCGGGGCACTTGGCCTTGGTTGCGGCTCGCGCCTGCTATGACACACTCATGGAGTGCGGCGTCGCTGCCAAGCGCGATCTCAAAAAGGGCCGTATATCGCCGGCGGTTGAGCGTCTGATCGAGTGCAATATTCTGCTCTCGGGCGTCGGCTTTGAGAGCGGTGGCCTGGCGTTGGCGCATGCCATCGCCAACGGTCTGACGATCCTACCCGAGTGCAAGGCGATGCATGGCGAGGCCGTGGCATTTGGCCTGGTGGTGCAGCTGCGCCTGGAGCGTGCGCCCGAGCTTGATCAGGTGCTCGAGTTTTGCCAGCGCATTGGTCTGCCGACCACGCTCGAGGAGTTGGGCCTTGGCGAGATTTCCGATGCCGATCTGCAGGGTGTTGCAAATGCGGTCTTTAGAAAAGAGCGTAATATGGCCAACGAGCAGGCAAAGGTGACCAAACAAAAGCTCGTGCAGCTCATGTGCGAGGCATATTTGGCGCTTGATTGACCTTGTGCAATCGAGGTGGCGATAGGCCATGGGCTATTTGCCGCAAAGATGCGCCGCGTGTAATTTGCCCGAGGCGTGGGCCGATAGCGTATCATTATCTCTTGCTTGTTTGCACTGCTCAGGGAGGGGCCGCGCATGGCGCAGGAACACGATCTGTTTGATGACATTATCGAGATCAGCAAGGGTTTCGACTTTCTTAAAAACCCGCTTGGCGGTGTGACCGATGCACTCGATCCATCGGCGCCGCAGTGGAATCCTGCCGACTATAAAGAGCGTCCGCGCGGCAACACCATTCCGTGCCTGACCTGCAAAAACGAAAAGAGCGGCTGCACCGCGTGCATGGACGTGTGCCCGGTCAACGCTATCGAGGTCGAGGAAGACGCCATCGAGATCCTCGACTCCTGTCGCAAGTGCGGCCTGTGCGCTGCTGCTTGTCCGACCGAGGCGATCATCTCGCCGCGCCTGGCGCCTAAAAACCTGTATGACGATATCGTCTCTGCTGCTACGAGCCACGAGACCGCCTACGTCACCTGCACGCGTGCCCTCAAACGCATGCCGCGCGAAAACGAGGTCGTCGTTGCCTGCGTGGGCGATATTACGGCCGAGACCTGGTTCTCGGTACTGGCGGACTATCCCAACGTGAGCGTGTACCTGCCGTTGGACGTGTGCGATAAATGCCGCAACATCGGCGGTGAGGACATTCTGGGCGAGGCGATTGCGAAGGCCGAGGAGTGGTCTGGCACGGGTATGGGCTTGGAGGTCGACCCCAAGAGCCTCAAGTGCCATAAGCTTCGCGAGTACGAACGCAAGGAGTACATGGAAAAGATTGCCCGTACCACGGGCCTGACGGTGACCAAGCTCAATCCGGCCACGGCGGCGCTGGCCTCGGTGACGCAAAAGCTCAAGGCCCATCGCCATCAGATTACCCAGCTGGAGCGCACGCTCAACACCATGTGCGGCACCACGACGACCAAGCGTCGCCGTTCGCTCACGCACGGGCGCCAACTGGTGCTCTCAACGTTGCAAAACCACCCCGAGCTTGCCCAGAACATGCGGGTGAGCACGCCGGAATGCGATTTTGACAAGTGCACGTCGTGCGGCGAGTGCGTCAATGTGTGCCCCACGTTTGCCTGCGATTTGGTGGGAAGCGGTCGCTTTGCACTGGAGTCCACGTATTGCTTAGGTTGCGGAGCCTGCGTCAAGGTGTGCCCCGAGCATGCGCTCAAGTTGGTTGAGCATGATGCATCCAACCTGGTCGTCGTCGATCCCGAGGCCGAGGAAAAGGCCGCTCAGAAGGCCAAGGCTCACGAAGAAGCTGAGAAGGTCAAGGCCGAGGCAAAGGCCAAGCTGGACAAGATGCTCGACCAGGTGGAAAAGCTCGCGGACTAGTTAAAAGAGCGTAAATGATGGCCGGTGGGACAGGTACTGCCCCACCGGCCAAAAAAGTTGCGGTGGA
>USQE01000058.1 GCA_900556675.1 uncultured Collinsella sp. | reverse complement strand
GTCGTTCCCGACATGCTCTCTACGGTGTTTGTACCCGTGGGCACCATGGCCGTTATGATCCCCGTTTCGTTGTGCGTGCTGGCTCCGATCGGCTCCATCCTGGGCAGCATGGTCGGCAACTTTATGTTCGGTCTCGGTAACGCCGGCGGCATCGTCACCATCCTCTCCCTCGTCGTCATTGCCGCACTTTGGGAGTTCCTGGTTATGACCGGTATGCACCAGGTCCTGCTTGCCCTTGGTATTGTGCAGCTGCTCACCCTGGGCTCCGACTCCTGCGTTATGGTCGCGGCCGGTATCTCTCAGTTCGCTACGTGGGGCATGGCCTTCGGTGCCTTCCTGCGCCTTAAGGAGACCGACGAGAAAGGCGCCATGCTCGGCTTCTCGCTCTCCGGTATCGTGGGCGGCGTGACGGAGCCCGCATTGTATGGCTGTGGCTTTAAGTACACTCGCTGCCTGGGCGCCATGGTTGCCGGCGGCGCTATCGGCGGTTTGATCGCAGCCCTCACCAATGTGACAACGTATGTTCTGGGCGCGACCAATATTCTGGGCGTCACCGGCTTTGTTGCCGGCGGAACGGCTAATCTCGTCTGGGGTTGCGTTGCATCGGGCGCTGCATTTGTTGCCGCCGCTGCCATCGCCTACCTCTTTGGCTTTAGCAAGGATCAGCTCGAGGAAGATGTTGATGCCGCTAAGGCTTAAGACATCTGTTTTGGTAGGATAATTACCTGGGGCACTTGGCTACACTCCAAGTGCCCGTTTCCATAGATTGGAGTCGTTGTGAAGCAATTGCTTATTCGTGCCGATGATCTTGGTTATTCGTACGCCGTTGACTTGGGGATCGCCCGTAGCGTCAACGAGGGCTTGGTGCGCTCAGCGGGCCTTATGCCAAATATGCCCGAGGCCGAGCGTGGGTGGTCACTCGTGGTGGATGCCGAAATTGCGGTGGGCCAGCATACCAACGTGTGCCTGGGTAAGCCGTGTGCCGACCCGGCGCTCATCCCGAGCATGCTCAACGAGAGCGGCGAGTTCCATAGCAGCCGTACCTTCCGTGAGCATTTTAAGCGCGGCGAGGAGCTGATAGACTTCGACGAGGCCTGCATCGAGATCCGCGCGCAGCACGATCGCTTTGTCGAGATAGTGGGCCGCGAGCCCGACTACTTTGAGGCCCATGCCGTTATGAGCAAGAACCTTAACCGAGCGATCTCGGCGGTTGCCCAGGAGTTGGGCCTTAAGGAGCAAAAGGCAAGCTTCGACCCCACGGCGGTGGTGCGTTGCGGAGATACCGACCTGCGCATGGTGATGCGCTCGATGGAACCGGGCTACGAGCCCAAAGAGGCAATCATGCAGACGGTTCGCGAGATGTCCGACGGCGAGACGGTCGTCTTTGTGTGTCACCCGGGTTATCTCGATCGCTTTATCCTCGAGAACAGCTCGCTTACGACCGATCGTACCAAGGAAGTCGATGCGCTGATCGATCCCGAGCTCCGTGCTTGGCTCGAGTCTCAACTTGATCTTCGCCTGATCGACTACCGCGACCTGTAAGGACCCAAACCACCACAAAGGATAGGCACCTTTGTGGTGGTTCTGGCGCCGTTGCCATTATGGCGGCGGCGCCTTTTTTGTCCGTGCGGCGCGGTAGAGTGTAGGCGGTTGAAAATTGCGTCCATCGAGGAGCTGCTATGAACGAGATCAAGTGCCCGCATTGTGGCGAAGTTTTTAAGGTCGACGCGTCCGGCTATGCGGATATCGTCAAGCAAGTGCGCAATGCCGAGTTTTCGCGCGACCTGGATGAGCGTGTGAAGGCAGTCCAGCGCGAGGGCGAGCAGGCGCTGGAGCTTGAGCGCTCGCGTTCGACGGCTGCATTGCAGGAGGCAGAGTCTCAGCGCAACGCTCAGCTTGTCGAGCAGAAGAACACCGCGGATCAGAAACTGGCGCAAGAAGTTGCCAAGCGCGATGCCGAGCTTGCCGAGCTGCGCGCCAAGCTCGAGGGCGCCGCCACAGAGCGCGAGAGTGCAAGCCAGCGCGCGGCGGTTGAGGCCCGCGCCGACGCTCAAAAGGAGAATGCCGAGCTTCAGCGCGAGATCGACAATTTGCGTGCACAGCTGGGACGCAAAGATGACGAAGCCAAGCTTGCCGAGTCGGCGGCGCGCAACGCTGCTCAAAACGATTTAGCTGCACGTGATGCTCAGATTGCCGAGCTGCAGGCCAGGCTTGCCGCGGCTGACAAGGCCCAGGAGATGGCGCTTGCCGCTGCCGCGGCAGAGTCGCAGCGTGAGCTCGATGCCGCTCACAGCGAGGCCGAGCGCGTGCTTGCTGACTACCGCGCGACGGTACAGGAGAAGTTTTCCGCCGCAAAGGCACAATCTGAGCAAGAGGCCGAGGGTCTGCGGGCCCAGCTGCGCGAGCAGGAGTTGATGGCAAAAATGAACCTGTCGGAGGCGGTCGCCGCGGCGGAGCGTGAGCGCGACGAGGCACGTGCCAAGCTGACGAGCGAGCTGGCAGTGCGCGATTCGCGCGAGGAGCAGGCCAAGGCGGCACACGAGCTCGAGCTTGCGCAGGCCAAGCGCGCGAGCGATGAGCTGATTCGCTACAAGGATGAGGAGATTGAGCGCCTTAAGGACATGAAGGTTCGCCTGTCTACCAAGATGGTAGGCGAGTCGCTCGAGCAGCACTGCGAGACCGAGTTCAATCGCTTGCGTATGACGGCGTTTCCCAACGCGTACTTCGAGAAAGACAACGATGCTTCCGAGGGCACCAAGGGCGACTTCATTTTCCGTGAGTGCGATGCGAGCGGCAACGAGATTATCTCGATTATGTTCGAGATGAAAAACGAGAACGACGAGACCGCGACCAAGCACAAGAACGAGGACTTCTTTAAGAAACTCGATCACGATCGTCGCCAGAAGGGCTGCGAGTATGCAGTGCTCTGCACGCTGCTCGAGCCCGAGAGCGAGCTTTACAATGCCGGCATCGTGGACGTGAGCTATCGCTACGAGAAGATGTACGTGATTCGCCCGCAGTTCTTTATTCCCATGATCACACTTCTTCGCAACGCCGCTATGGGTTCGCTTCGCTATAAGCAGGAACTGGCGGAGTACAAACAGCAGAATATCGACGTCACAAACTTCGAAGCCAAGATGGAGAAGTTCAAGGACGGCTTCTCGCGCAATTACAACTTGGCGAGCAAGCAGTTCGAGTCGGCAATCAAGGAGATTGATGCTGCAATTAAGCAGCTCGAGAAGACCAAGGATGACCTGCGTCGCAGTACCGAGAATCTGCGTCTGGCCCACAACAAGGCCGACGATCTTACCATTCGCAAGCTCACGTGGGGCAACAAGCCCATGAAGGCCGCCTTTGACGAGGCGCGCGGGGCTGCGCCAGAGACAAACGATGAGCCCGCCGAGGCGGATTCGTATGAGGTCGAGGATGCCGAGTAAGGCATAGCGTATAGTGCAAAAGCGGGGCCGCTGGCGATATTGCCAACGGCCCCGCTTGTTTCGTTCCAGTATGTTCGGCTAGTCCTCGAGCAGGTCCTCGATAAAGCCGACGCGGTAGTTTTTGAAGATGACCTCGCCACTGTCTTGCGTGGCGTCCAGATCGACATCGCCCATGATGCCAAAGTCGTGGTCGCCATCCTCGTCGGCAAAGATCTGGTGCACGTGCCACACGTGTGCGGTCTTCTCATCGGACTCGTCGATGGAAAACATCGCGGCGCTGCGGGCATCTCCGTCGGTGAGGATCTCCTCGTGCTGCTCGTGGTAGGCATCGAGCGCCTTTTGCCAGCGGATCTCGCTCATGCCCCAGTCGTCGTCGAGCTCGCCCAGGTCGCGAACGTGCTCGCGGGCGGCAAGGGTCACGCGGCGGAAGAGCGCATTGCGCACCAACAGCGTGCAGCCGCGGCGGTCCGCCACGCCCTCGTCGATGCCCTGCGGCGGCGCGGCGTCGAGGGCTGCCGGGTTGCCGGCGTTCTCCCACTCGTCCACCAGGCTCGAGTCGACCGAGCGCACCACAAAGCCCAGCCACGAGATAATGTCGCGCAGGCGCTCGTCGCGCTTCTCGATGGGTACGGTGCGGTCGAGCGAACGGTAAGCCTCTGCCAGGTAGCGCAGCAAAATGCCCTCGGAGCGGGCGATGCCGAGCTTTTGAATGTAGCCCTTAAAATCGCTCGCGCTTTCCAGCATATCGCGCAGGACGCTCTTGGGAGAGAGCTGGTAGTCGTTTGCCCAGGGTACTTCCTGGCAGTACTTGTCAAAGGCGGCGTCGAGCAAATCCTCGAGCGGCTTTTCATACGTGACGTCTTGAATGCGCTCCAAGCGCTCCTCATATTCGATGCCGTCGGCCTTCATCTCGGCCATAGCGCGATCGCGTGCGGCGCGCTCCTGTGCGCGCAGCACCTGTTTGGGATCCTCGAGCGTTGCCTCGACCATTGAGATCAGGTCCAGGGTATAGGTCTCGCTCTCGGGATCGAGCAGCTCCAATGCGGCAAGCAAGAACGGCGAGAGCGGCTGATCGAGCGCGAAGTCCTCGGGCAGATCGACCGTCAGCGCATAGTCGATGTCTGGTGCGGCGTCAGCCGGGGCATCGGGTGCGGGCGGCACCTCGGCGCGCACGACGACGCCGGAATCGATGAGCGTGGCGAAGATTTCGTCGGCGCGAACCTCGAGCTTGGCCTTTTCCTCGGGCGTTTGCAGGCTTGTCTCGATGAGGTCGTGCACGCGGGCTCGCGCATCGCCGCCCTGCTCGACCACGCTAATCACCATGGAGTGCGTGATGCGCAGGCGCGGCTTGAGCGTTTCTGGCTGCGTCTCGATCAGGCGCTCAAAGGTCTGCTTATTCCAGGTGACAAAGCCCTCGGGTGCCTTCTTCTTTTTAATCTTACGGAGTTTTTTGGGGTCGTCGCCCGCTTTGGCCATAAGCTTGGCATTCTCGATCTCGTGCTCGGGTGCCTCGGCAATCACCATGCCCTCGGTATCGAAGCCCGAGCGGCCGGCGCGACCGGCAATCTGATGAAACTCGCGGGCGCGCAGACGACGCATCTTGTAGCCGTCGAACTTGGTGAGCGCGGTGAGTACCACGGTGTGGATGGGTACGTTGATGCCGACGCCGAGCGTATCGGTGCCGCAGATGACGGGCAACAGGCCCTGTTGTGCCAAGCGCTCGACCAGCAGACGATAGCGCGGCAACATGCCAGCATGGTGCACGCCGACGCCGCATCCGAGCAAGCGCTTAAGAATCTTGCCAAAGGCCGTGGAGAAGCTCGTGCCTTTGGCAGCTTCCTTAATGGCCTCGCGCTGCGCCTTGCTGGCGATGCCAAAATTGGCGAGCGACTGCGCCGTCGCAAGGGCGGCATCCTGGCTAAAGTGCACGATATAGAGCGGGGCCTCGCCACGGCGCATGGCGAGCTCGACGGTGCCCTCGAGGGAGGTCGTCACATAGTCGTAGCTCAGCGGAACAGGACGCGGGGCGTCGACAACCAAGTCGCAAGCAGCGCCGGTGTGCTCCTCGAGTGAGGCGGCGATGGCAGTGACATCGCCGAGCGTGGCGCTCATGAGCATAAACTGCGTGTGGGGCAGGGTGAGCAGCGGCACCTGCCAGGCCCAACCGCGGTCGGGGTCGGCAAAGTAGTGGAACTCATCCATGGCCACGCAGCCCACATCGGCGTCCTCACCCTCGCGCAGCGCATCGTTAGCAAGGATTTCGGCCGTGCAGCAGATGACGGGTGCCTTGGTGTTGATATGCGTGTCGCCGGTGATCATGCCGACGTTATCGCGGCCGAGCACCTGCACAAGGTCGAAGAACTTTTCGCTGACCAGGGCCTTGATGGGGGCCGTGTAATAACAACGCTTACCCTGCGCCATGCCCATAAAGAGCATACCCAGCGCGACGAGCGATTTACCCGATCCGGTCGGTGTGCCTAAGATGACGTGATCGCCGGCTGCCAGGTCCATGAGGGCCTCTTCTTGGTGATCCCACAGTTCAATACCGCGATCGCTCGTCCATTCAAAGAAACGCTCGAAGGCCTGGTCGGGCGTGAGCCATGGCTCGGGCTCACTGCCATCCTCGGGCTCCCACCAGGTGGGGGAGAGCGCGCCGAGCGAGCCAAACTCGGCTTCGGTTCCCGTGCCGCCCGAGAATGAGCTGGCGGCGCCGGCGCCGGAGACGGTGCTGGCGGCGGTATCTGTCGTGGTCTGTGCCATGTGTTTGCTTTCTCTCGCGATTGTCCGCCAACTATTATGGTGTAGCGGCGGCGCGGAGCGGCAGCGCGCGAGAAAATGCAGGAAATGGGCGTGCGGTGCTAGCGTTCCTGAGGCAGGCGCTTCTTGCCTTTCCGGGCACGGTTTCTAAAGTTCTCGACGGCCTCTTCCATGCCCAGGGGTACATAGGTGAGCTCATCGAGGTTATCGGGCAGGTAGCAGGCAAGGCTTTGCTCCTGCATGCGGCCCGCCGTGAGCTGTTCGTCGGTTGGCTGCGCACCGGGTGTGGCGCAAATGCCATAGACGACGGCGCCCATCTCGCGCGTGCGGCATTCATATTCGGTCTCGGGATGCTCGGGATGGTCGCGGCGAACGTCGTCGCTTACCCAAAGTGTGTCGTAGCCTGCCGCGGCAAACTGCCCCAGGGCGTAGTCGCGCAGTGGCTTGCTGTCGGTTCGCAGCGTGACGGTGGCGCCGGCTGCAAAGAGCGGGCGGTAGATCATCAGATGGTCGACATGGACGAGTCGTTTTTTGGCGTACTTGGCCTTGGGCTGCGGCGTGGGAAAGTTAATGGTGATGGCATCGAGCTCGCCTGCGGCAAATAGCTGCGGCAGCGATGCGGCGCCTCGGGGCAGAACGAGTGCGTTGGTCAGTTCCTGCTCGCAGATTTTCTGTGCGGCATAG
>USQE01000057.1 GCA_900556675.1 uncultured Collinsella sp. | reverse complement strand
CCGGAACGGCGGCGTTCGCACTATCACTCGCGGACTCCGCCCCACTCTTGTTGCGTTAATCTTAAGCCTGCCAACCCCGTCGAAAGGACACCATGCCTCAGACTTACACTTTCGCTTCGTGGAACGTCAACGGCCTGCGCGCCGTGCTCAAAAAGGACCCGAGCTTTATTCAGATCGCGCAAGAACTCGACGTCGATATCCTGGCGCTGCAGGAGACCAAGCTGCAAGAAGGCCAGGTCGATATCGACCTGGCCGGCTATCACCAAACCTGGAGCTACGCCGAGCGCAAGGGCTACTCGGGCACCGCGGTCTTTAGCCGCCAGGAACCACTGCGCGTGCTGCACGCCGATGCGCTGCCACCCTACGCCGGCGAGGGTAGGGCTGCCGAGCTCGTCGCCCAAGCCGCAACCGAGGGCCGCGTCTGCGCGCTCGAGTTCGACAAGTTTTGGTTCGTGGACGTCTATACGCCCAACGCCCAAAACGAGCTCGCCCGCATCGATGTACGCATGGCCTGGGACGATGCCTATCGCGGCTTTTTGAGCGCGCTTGAACGCGAGACCTGCAAGCCCGTTGTAACCTGCGGCGACTTTAACGTGGCGCACGAGGAAATCGACCTTAAGAACCCCAAGTCCAACCGCGGCAACGCCGGCTTTTCGGACGAGGAACGCGGCAAGTTTACCGAGCTGCTCAACGCCGGTTTTACCGACACCTGGCGCGCGGCCAATCCTGACGTCGAGGGCGTCTACAGCTGGTGGAGCTACCGCTTTAATGCCCGCAAGAACAACGCAGGCTGGCGCATCGATTACTTCCTGGTGAGCGACGCAATCGCCGGCAATGTGTGCGACACCGGTATCCGTGGCGACATCTTTGGCAGCGACCACTGTCCCGTCACCCTCACCCTAGAGTTCTAGCCCCAACTGACCCCCTGGGGACGGAGGAAAAGGGATCATCTGACCTCGTCCCCCTATAAGTTGCGGTGGAATAGTTCCTGCTTCGGCCCCAAACAGCCAAAAACGAGAACTATTCCACCGCAAGTTCGTGAGGGAACGCGAAATGCCCTACAGCCCGTATTTCACGACGACTCGGTTGATCCGTCGACACCAGGGCTTATACAGGGCGGCCAAGAACACGCAGGTCGCAAGGCCGTGCGTGATATCGAACGGCACCGCCGTGGCAAGACGCGCCACGGCGCCCGCCCACGTGAGCGGCTGCACAAAACCGATGATGTCGTAGGCGTTGATTACAACTCCATAGAGCAGGCCCGACGCAAAGCCGTAGGTCAGCAGCGCCGGCATGCGCACGGTGCCATCGGCGCGATCAAAAGCGCCCGCATGCGCCAGCGCGCCGCCAACATAGCCAACCAGACCCCAGGCATACATCTGCCACGGCGTCCACATGCCCTGCCCAAAAAAGAAGTTGCTGGTCAGCGCCGCCAGCGCACCGACCATGAAGCCGTTGCGTCGGCCCAACGTCGCCCCCGCGATAATAGCGATGGCGCTCACGGGTTTAAAGTCGGGAATGGGGCCGAACAAGATGCGGCCCGCCGCGGCCAGCGCCGCCAACACCAGCGTGGGCATAATCTGGCGAAGGCCCGGTCGCGACGTCTCGTAACCCGCGAAGAACAGCGCAAGCACCAGCGCCACCACGACAAGCATGGCGAGCGCCGCCTGCTCAACGCCCGCTAGCAACGCCGCAGCCATCACCGCTGGCACCGCCAGCAGCAGCGGGATCTCCAGTTTTGCGAGTAGGCGCGCGACGCGATAATCCGTCATCCCATCACGCCCTATAAAACACGTTGTCGGCAAAGAAGTCGGCCGGCGGCTCCATGCAGGCAATCTCACCGTCGAACATCATGGCAATGTCATCGGCAACCTGCTCGGCAAAATCCAGATCGTGCGTGGCCATGATGACGGTACCGCCAGCCTCCGCATGGTCACGCAAGGCGCGGGCGATGATGCGACGGCTAGCCAGGTCCAAGCCCTTGGTGGGCTCATCGAGCAATAACAGCTCGGGGCCAATCAGCAGCAGTTTTGCCAATGCAAGCAGTTGACGCTGCCCGCCCGAAAGATCGTACGGGTGGCGCCCATCCAGGCCCGACAGCCCCAGGCTCGCCGCGCGCTCCCGCGCCACAGCCTCGTCATATCCGCAGGTCGAAGCCCATTCCATCAGCTCGTCGCGCACCGTCTCGGCAACCAGCAACGCCTTGGGATTCTGAGGCAGCAGTGCCGCCGAGGCCGCCCCGCGCTCCATATGCCCACGCTGCAACTTGACCGTCTTGGCTAGCACCGAAAGCATTGTCGACTTGCCGCAGCCGTTGCCGCCAACAACCGCATGCACTGCGCCAGCCGAGAACGCCGCATCGAGTCCGCGCAGCACCCAGCCGGACGCTCGATCGTATCGAAACCAGCTCCCTGCCAGGGTGGTAGCCGACCCAGCGTGCATTTTTGGGAGTATTCGACATCCACCGGCGCTGCTGAAAACTCCGTTTTTTGCACGCCGCGAGGCGCCGCGCCCTGGCGCCTCGCCAGAAAACAGCTCTTCACGGTGCCCCAGGGAGGCAATGTCAGCCACCTCGCATACGCGCCCGCCCTCAATCCGATACGCACACGTCGCGTATTCGAGCATCGGGCGCGGCTGGTGCGTCGCCACAACAACCGTGCAGCCCAACTCGCGATTCACGCGAAACAGCGCATGCAGAAAACTCTTCTCGGCAACGGGATCCAGTTGGGACGTAGGCTCGTCGAGCAGTAGTACGCGCGGGCGCAACGCCAGCACGGCCGCCAGCGACAGCAGCTGCTTGCGTCCGCCCGAAAGCGTATCGGTATCGCGGTGGAGCCAATCCTCCAACCCAAAGAAATAGCTGGTCTCGGCCACGCGACGGCGCATCTCGTCGCGCGACATACCTAAGTTTTCCAGGCCAAACGCCATCTCGTGCCACACGGTTTCGCACACGATCTGGTTCTCGGGGTCCTGAAACACATAGCCCACGCGCTCCGCAGACGCCCGAACATCCATGTCGGCAACGTTCTCGCCCAGCACGCGCAGCTCACCAGCGCATTCGCCCGTCGGCGAAATCTCGGGTTTGAGCAGCGAGAGCAGCGTTGACTTACCCGACCCAGTACCACCTACCAGCAGCGCAAACGCACCTTGGGGAACAGACCAGTCGAGCCCGTCGAGCACCGGCGCCTCGGCCCCGGGGTAGGCAAAGCGCAGGTCCCGCACTTCAATCGCCGGCGCATCCGAGCCGCACGCCGCGCCCGCCATCATGCTTCCGTCCAACCGAGTCATCAGCCAAACCTCTTCTCGTCAATCGCGCGCAGCACGCAGGGCAGCGCCATCCAGGCCGCGTATACAACATAGCCTGGCCACGGCGCCGGCACCGATAGTTGCGGGTAAAACGAATACTGCGCCGTCGCGGCCCACGCCACTGCCGCCGTGGCCACACCAAACAGCGCAAGCCCAACCAGCGCGGCAACATCGCCGCGCCCCAGCCGATACCGCGCGTACGTCGTGCGGCGCGTCGCGGCACCCCACCCACGGGAGCGCATGGCGTCCGCGCGCTCCAGCGAATCCTCCATGCCCCAGCCCATCAACACGCTCGATGCCCGTAGGCGCGAACGCACGGGGTCGGCCGACGCATGCCCCGGCACATCAATCGCATCCTGCACCGCCAGTACCGTACGACCGCGGCGCAAAAACTGCGGGATAAGCCGCATGCACATCGAGATCATGAGCGCGATCACCGGCGCGGTGTTACCCAGAAGCGCAAGCACCTTGTCGTAGCTAAGCATCGATGCCGCAGCCTCAAACCACAGTACGCTCGCCACAAACAGCCCGCCCATGCACAGGCCGTATACCATGCTCTCCAGATACACCGCGCGCATGCCAATACGGAACAGCTCCGTCGAGCCCGAGGCGCTAAACAGCGGATTGAGCACCGCGATGATCAAAATCACCGGCAGCTGCCAGCGAAGCGCCCCCAACGCACGCGCGGCGCCGCGCGTCGCAAACCCGTACGCCAACCCGCCCGCAAGCGACAGTGCAATCAGCACCGGCTGCATCGAGAACATGGTGAATCCCAGCGTCAGCACCATGTAGAGGGCCGGCACCGCCGGATGCGACATCGAAAATGCCGCAACGGGCTCGTTGCCCGATTCCTCTCGTATGATATCCACGGGCACCTCCCATCCCTCGCGCAAAACGCCAACGCCGCAGCGCCGCCGCCATGCACAACCAGCGCAAATACCACGTCGGCGGTACCGACATCGGCCGCCATGCGCCAATCGTTACGCGCTCATCATATGCCTGCGGTATCATATTGCGCCGTGTATCGTTTCCAAACACACGTCTCTATAACGTAACAGGAGATCACATGGACGCAACCGCAATTATCCTCGCCGCCGGCGAGGGCACCCGCATGAAGTCGAACCACTGCAAGGTTTCGCACAAGATCCTGGGTAAGCCCATGGTTCAGTGGATCGTCGACGCCACCATCAAGGCCGGCTGCAGCCGCGTCGTGGTCGTCATCGGCAGCCACGCCGACGAGATGCGCGCCCTTATCGACGGCGCCTACGCCAACAGCGCCACCAAGGTCGAGTGCGTCGAGCAGACCGAGCGCCTGGGCACCGGCCACGCCGTAAAGGTCGCGCTCGAGGCCTGCGGCATCGCCGAAGGTCCGGTCGTCGTGCTCAACGGCGACCTGCCGCTCATCACCGCCGACACCGTCGCCAAGTTCGCGCAGACCGTCGCTACCGGCGAGCTCGCCTGCACCGTCATGACCATGACCCCGCCCGACCCCTTCGGCTACGGCCGCATCAAGCTGGGTGCCGACGGCCAGATTGAGCGCATCATCGAGCAGAAGGACTGCACGCCCGAGCAGGCCGCCACGCTGCTCGAGTGCAACGCCGGCTGCTACGCCTTCGACGGCGCGCAGCTCGCCGCCCACATCGACGAGATTGGCAACGACAACGCACAATCCGAGTACTATCTGCCCGACATGCTCGAGATCCTCAAAGGCCACGGCCAGGCAGTCTCCATCTTCCACTGTGACGACTACCGCGACGGCCTGGGCGTCAACAGCCGCATCCAGCTCGCACAGCTTACCGCCATCGCGCGCGACCGCATCAACGAGCATTGGATGGCCGAGGGCGTTACCTTCATCGACCCCACGCAGGCCTGGATCGGCCCCGACGCTACCATCGGCCGCGACACCGTCGTGTGGCCGCAGACGCATCTGATCGGCCACGTCACCGTGGGCGAGGAGTGCCAGCTCGGCCCCAACAGCCGCCTCACCGACACCACCGTCGGCAGCGGCTGCACCATCGACGAGACCATCGCCATCGAAGCCGTCATCGAGAACGGCGTCGACTGCGGCCCGCGCGCCTACCTGCGCCCGGGCACCCACATGCTCGACGGCTCCAAGGCCGGCACGCACGTGGAGATCAAGAAGTCCACGATCGGCGAGGGCTCCAAGGTTCCGCATCTGTCCTACATCGGCGACACCACCATGGGCGCCGGCGTCAACGTGGGCGCGGGCTCCATCACCTGCAACTACGACGGCGTGCACAAGCACAAGACCGTCATCGGCAAGGATGCCTTCATCGGTTCCGACACCATGATGGTCGCGCCCGCCCAGATCGGCGACGGCGCGCTCGTGGCCGCCGGCTCCGTCATCACCGAGCCGGTCCCGGCCGACGCGCTCGGTCTGGGCCGCGCCCGTCAGGTAAATATTGAGGGCTGGGCCGCCGATTATCGCCGCCGTCTGCACGAGGACGACGAGGTATAACGTTTTACCAAGCACAAAAGGAGCTGTTCCCATGGGGACGGCTCCTTTTTCTATGCTGACCTGCGCGACCGGATGAGTGGTCGGTTCGTGTCCGTTGACGGTAAAGACGTTATCAAGACCCGATTAACCCCGCCGCGCGGTTACAATGCAAAAAGGCATCTATATGGCATTCGATGTATAAAGGAGAAGGGTAATGCCGATTAATGATCCCGAGAAGTCGGAGAATATGCGCAAGTCCATCCGCGTGTATTCCGGTTCCTCCAACCGTCCCCTCGCTCAGAAGATCGCTGAGTACCTTGGGGTCGAGCTTTCGGGCCTTACGCTAAAGCAGTTCGCCAATGGTGAGATTTACGCCCGCTACGACGAGACCGTCCGCGGCGCCGACGTCTTCCTGATTCAGTCCGTGGCCGGCGGCAACGTCAACGACATGCTCATGGAGCTGCTCATCGCCACCGACGCTGCCAAGCGCGCATCCGCCCGCTCCATCACCGCCGTCATCACCCACTACGGCTATGCCCGCCAGGACCGCAAGGCCGGCCCGCGCGAGCCCATCACCGCCCGCCTCGTCGCCAACCTGCTCGAGCGCGCCGGCGTCAACCGCATCATCACCCTCGACCTGCACCAGGGCCAGATCCAGGGCTTCTTCGATATCCCGGTTAATCACCTGTCCGCACTGCCGCTGTTTGGCCAGTACTACAACGACATGCACTTCGACACCGACAACCTGGTTGTCGTCTCCCCCGACGTGGGTCGCGCCAAGGCCGCCAAGAAGCTGTCCGACATGCTCGGCTGCGACCTGGCCATCGCCCACAAGGGTCGTCCGCGCCACAACGCCGCCGAGGTCATGGGCATCATCGGTGACATCAAGGGCAAGACCTGCATCATCAACGACGACATGATTGACACCGCTGGCACCCTGTGCGCCAACGTCAAGGAGCTCAAGGCCATGGGCGCCGGCGACATCTACGTGTGCGCCACCCACGGCATCTTCTCGGGCCCGGCTATCGAGCGCCTGAACGATGCCCCCATCGTCGAGTGCGTCGTCACCGATGCCATCCCCGTCGAGGTCGGCGGCAAGATCAAGACCATCTCGGTCGCCGA
>USQE01000056.1 GCA_900556675.1 uncultured Collinsella sp. | reverse complement strand
GGAGTGCCGCACGGCTTCGAGCGCATCGCCTGCATCGAACTGGAGCGTCAGCACCTCGCCGCGCAGGGAGAGATAGCCTTGAAAGGTGGCTTGTTTCCCGTCTTGGATCAGCGTGATGGCGGCTGTTCCGGTGGCGGGATCGTAGCTATACGTCCCGTCGATCTCATGTCCGCCCATAGAGGCGTGGAGCCGGTTGCGTTTTTTGAAGGAAACGGTCCCCTGTCCCGGCACGAGGCCTGCCTTGACGTAATGGGTCGCCAACTGGTCTTGCAATCCGGCTACGGCGATCGAGGCGAACATATCGTCGCCCTTGTATTCGATGCTGGGAGCCTGGTAGGTCCAGACTCCGAGGAGCGCTTCTTCCGACGGATAGGTCGGCGGTGTGGCCTCTTCCTGTTTCGCGGAGTGACTACCTCCTAAAAGTTGCTGGAGTTTTTCATTCATCGATTGTCCCGAAACAGCGATTGTCGCGCATACGACGAACAGGGCGGACAGACATAATGTACGTTTCATATCCGAATGGTTTTTATTTTTCCTGAATCAGAAGATCGATTTCCCGCAACCACAGGGTTGCCGTAGCGTCCGAAGGCATGCGCCAGTCGCCGCGCGGCGAGAGCGTGACCGAGCCGACCTTGGGGCCATCCGGCAGGCAGCTGCGCTTAAACTGCTGCTGGAAGAACCGGCGGAAGAAGGTGCGCAGCCACTTTAGGATGGCGGCACGGTCGTAGCGGCCGGCAAAGGCCAGCTCGGCCAGGTGGAGGATCTTCCGGGGTGGGCAGCCGTAGCGGATAAAGTGATAGAGAAAGAAATCGTGCAGCTCGTAGGGGCCAACGAGATCTTCGGTCTTTTGGGCGATGGTGCCGTCCTCCTCGGCGGGGAGCAGCTCGGGGCTCACTGGGGTATCCAGGATATCATAGAGCACGGCGGCCAGCGCTTCATCGCCGCAGGTATCGGCGGCGTGGCGCACCAGGTAGCGCACCAGGGTTTTGGGGATAGAGCCATTGACGCCGTACATGGACATATGGTCGCCATTGTAGGTGGCCCAGCCCAGGGCTAGCTCGGAGAGATCGCCGGTGCCGACTACGTGCACTTCGACGTGATGGACGGTCACTTTACCGGCAACCTCACCTTTGGCGTCGACATCCTCAAGGCCGTCAAGCGCTCCACCGATGTACCGGTCGACGCGCACCTCATGGTGTCGAACCCCGACGAGACGGTCGATTGGTATGCCGATGCCGGTGCCGATATGATCACCGTGCACTACGAGGCCTCCACGCACCTGCACCGCACGCTCACGCATCTGCAGCAGCGCGGTGTCAAGGCCGGTGTGGTGCTCAACCCCGCAACGCCCGTCTGTGTGCTCGAGAGCATCATCGACGTTGTCGACATGGTACTGCTCATGAGCGTGAACCCTGGCTTTGGCGGCCAGAGCTTTATCCCGGGCACCATCGCAAAGCTCCACGAGCTCAAGGCCATGTGCGAACGCCACGGCGTGTCGCCCCTGATCGAGGTCGATGGCGGAATCTCTTCCAAGAACATCGCCGAGGTCGTCAAGGCCGGTGCCAACGTGCTCGTAGCCGGCTCCGCCGTATTTAAGTCCGAAGATCCCGCTGCCGAGGTTGCGCTGCTGCAGAAGCTGGGCAACGAGGCCGCACAGGAGGCATAAACCCTTATGACCGCAGGTCAAAACCGCATACCCGTGAATCTTGACTATGCCGCCTCGACGCCCATGCGCGCCGAGGCGCTCCTTGCGCAGCGCGAGTACGACGACAGCGAGCTTGCCGGCGTCAACCCCAACTCGCTGCATTCGCTCGGCCGCAAGGCCGCTGCGCGCCTGGAAATGGCGCGTCGCGAGATCGCCCGCAGCTTTGGCGCGCGCGTCCGCCCGTCCGAGATTATCTTGACCAATGGCGGCACCGAGGCAAACCAGCTGGCGCTCCTCGGACTTGCCGAGGGCGCCCGTCAGCACGACCGCAAGCGCAACCGCGTGATCGTATCTGCCATCGAGCACGATTCGATTCTGGACAACCTGCCGCTGCTGCGTGCAGCCGGCTTTACCGTCGATCTGGTGCAGCCCTGCCGTGCGGGCTACATCGAGCCTGCCGTGCTGAGCGACTTGCTTGGCGACGACGTCGCGCTCGTGAGCATCATGGCCGCCAATAACGAGACCGGCGTGGTGCAGCCCATCCGCGAGCTGGCCGCCGCGGCGCATACCGTGGGCGCCCTGTTCCACACCGATGCCATCCAGGGCTACTTGCATATTCCGCTCGATGTCACCGAGCTGGGCGTCGATGCCATGACCGTTGCCGCACACAAGATCGGCGGCCCTGTGGCATCCGGCGCGCTCTACCTTAAGAACCGCACGCCGCTGCGCCCCCGCATCTTTGGCGGCGGTCAGGAAGCCGGCCGTCGCGCCGGTACGCAGGACCTGCGCACGCAGCTGGCTTTTGCTGCTGCCGCCCGCACGTTGGCGCCCCGTGTCGCTCACGAGCACGAGAAGTTGCAAGCCCTTTCCGATAAGCTCTACGCCACGCTTACGGCCCATCCGCACATTCATGCCACCATGGGTGACTACGCCCAGGCCGACCGTCTGCCCGGCATGGTTTCGATCTACGTTGACGGCATGGACTCCGAGGAGCTCATCATCAAGCTCGACGCCGCCGGCTTTGAGGTTTCGGCCGGCTCTGCCTGCTCGAGAGGCAGCATGGACCCCAGCCACGTTTTGAGTGCGATGGGCATTGGTCGCGAGCAGGCATTGGGTGCACTGCGCATTTCCTTCGATGACCGCGTGAATCCGGGAGATCTGGACGACTTTGCCCAGACGCTGCTCTCGATCGTAGGTGCCGCATGATCGTCTCCGAGCTCGAGCGCGCCCTGCTTGCACGCTATCCCAAGACGGATGCCGAGCCCTGGGACCACGTAGGCTTATCCGTCGGAGATCCCGATGACGAGATCCGCGGCGTTACCTGCGCGCTCGATGCCACCAGGGACAACGTGCAGCGCGCCTTGGAAGCCGGAGCCAACGTGTTGCTCACGCATCATCCTGTCTACATCAAGGCACCCGAGGCATTTTGTCCGGCAGATTCCGCGCGCCCCCAGTGCAGCGCCGCGCTGTACGAGGCGGCCCGCAGCGGGGTGAGCATTATCTCGCTCCACACCAACCTGGACCGCTCGCACGAGGCGCGTATCTGCCTAAGTACGCTGTTGGACGCCGCGCCCGCAAGCTCGCTGGAGCGCGTGGACGACCCCGAGGCCTGCGGCCTGGGAGCCCTTGCGACGCTCAATGACCCCTGCAGCCTGCGCGACCTCGCCGCTCGTGCCGCCGCGGCGTTTGGCAGCGACCCACGCGTGTGGGGCGAGGCCGATCACCCGTGCCGGACCGTCGCCATTTTGGGCGGCTCCCTGGGTGACTTTGGAGAGCTCGCCATCGCTGCAAACGCAGATGTTGTGGTGACGGGCGAGGCGGGCTACCACGTGGCGCAGGACCTTGCCTTGCGTGGTCTGCCGGCGATCTTGCTCGGCCACGACCGCTCTGAGGAGCCGTTCGTTGATATCTTGATGAACTCTGCGGTTGACGCCGGGGTCGACCCCCGTCATGCGATTAAAATACTGAACCCTTGCCAATGGTGGACTGTGACAAAAGGAGAGAACTTATGAGCGCCGGCGCTACGCTACTCAAGCTGCAACAGATCGATTTGGAGCTCGCCCGCAACAAAAGCGAACTTGCCAATATGCCGGAACTCAAGGAGCTCGCTTCCAAGCGTAAGACCTACGTTAAGCTCAAGGCCGAGATGACCAAGCTCTACGCCCAGCGCAAAGACCTGGATATTGAGCTCGATGACCTCAACACTACCGAGATCCAGACCAATACCGCCATCGAGGCCGCCAAGAAGCGCCATGTTGATGGCTCTGACTACCGCGAGGTTCAGGACCTGGAGAACGAGCTCGCCACCCTGGCCAAGCGTCTGGACAAGATCGAGCATACCCGCAAGGACGTCGTCATCGCCCATAAGGAGGCGCTCGACCGCGAGAACCGCGCGCAGGTCATCATCGCCAAGTTCGAGGAGGGCGTGAAGGCCGACACCAAGGCCGCCCGCGCCAAGGCCGCCGACCTCCAGGCACAGATTGACGCCGCCACCAAGGAGCGCACCGCGCTGGCTGCCACGCTGCCGACTGACGTGCTCACCGATTACGAGCGCCTGCTCAAGCAGTTCCGTGGCCTGGCCGTCGAGACCATCAAGGGCAACATTCCTACCATCTGCCACACCGCGCTGCAGGCATCGTCCATGAGCGACCTCAACCACGACGGTAGTGAGATCGCGCACTGCCCGTATTGCCACCGCCTGCTGGTGCTTCCCAGCAAGGAAGCTTAAATGATGACGGCGGCACTCAACAATTCAATGCAACTTGAGGGAAAAACGATCCTGCTGGGCATTACCGGCGGGATCGCCGCCTATAAGTCGTGCAATATCGTGCGACTGCTGCAAAAGCGCGGCGCGCGCGTCAAGGTCGTTATGAGCGAGCATGCCACCGAGTTTGTGGGCCCGCTCACCTTCCGTGCGCTTACCAACGAGCCCGTTGCCGTGGGCCTATTCGACGATCCCTCCGACCCCATCCACCACATTTCGCTGGCCCAGGAGCCCGATCTGGTGGTCGTGGCGCCCGCGACGGCCAATATCATCGCCAAGATGGCAAACGGTATCGCCGATGACCTCATCTCCACCACACTGCTTGCCACGCCGCGACCCATCGTGATCGCCCCTGCCATGAACAACGGCATGTGGAAGGCGCCGGCGACGCAGGCCAATATGGCCACGCTGCGCGAGCGTGGTGTCCATGTGGTGGGACCCGGCAGCGGCTACCTTGCCTGCGGCGACGTGGACACGGGACGCATGAGCGAGCCCGAGGACATCGTCGAGACCGTCTGCGAGGTACTCGACCCCGCGCCTCAGGACCTGGCAGGTAAGCGCATCGTGATTACCGCCGGCCCCACGCACGAGCCGATCGACCCCGTACGCTTTATCGGCAACCGGTCATCGGGCAAGATGGGCATCGCCCTGGCGGGGGAGGCCGCTCGCCGCGGCGCTGCAGTCACGCTTGTGCTGGGCCCGACATCGCTCGATGTTCCCCGCGGCGTAGAGTGTGTACGCGTGCAAACCGCCGCAGAAATGCTGCAGGCGGCTCTGGGCGCCTTTCAGACGGCCGATGCGGCCATTTGCGCGGCTGCCGTCGCCGACTACACCCCCGCAGCCCCTGCCGATCATAAGCTCAAAAAGGCCAACGAGCGCTTGAATCGCATCGAACTGGTCGAGACGGTCGATATCTTGGCCGAGCTTTCGCGCCAAAAGGGAGAGCGGTGTGTGATCGGCTTTGCGGCCGAGACCGATAACGTCGTGGAGTACGCGCAGCGAAAGCTCGGCCGCAAGGGTTGCGATGCCATTATCGCCAACGATGTCTCGCGCGCCGATTCGGGCTTTGGAACCGATACCAACAAGGCCTGGATCGTGAGCACAGCGGGTACGCAAGAACTTCCCGTTCTAACAAAACACCAGCTCGCAAATACAATTTTGGACTTGCTTCAAAATTTGTAAAAAAGTTCTTGCACAAGGGCAAAGTTTCGGGTTAATATACTCCCTGTTGCGAGCGAGAGCAGAGCAACAAACAAAAGCTTCGGGACGTGGCGCAGCTTGGTAGCGCACTTGACTGGGGGTCAAGGGGTCGCTGGTTCGAATCCAGTCGTCCCGACCAGAAGTTTGCAGGTCAGGCACCTAGTGTCTGACCTTTTTTGTTTAATAATCAATTGCTTTAAGCAACAAAGAATCAACGACCAACCGTCCTCCATATGTCTGGACTCTCTATGCTTACGCTGGATAGACATCGCTAGAACGGGTATAGTATCGAAAGTTTTGTCGTTTACCAGCGGGGGAGTCCTGTGGGCATCAAGAAGAAGATCAAAAAGGAGCTTATCGGCACTTCCGATTACCCGTCGAATAAGATCTTTACGATCTCCAATTTCATCACCTTTACGCGCCTGATCCTCACGCTCGTCTTCCTGTACCTGTTTGTGACGGACAACAACCGTGTCGTCGCCATTGTCATCTATGCCATCGCGGCTTCCACCGACTGGATGGACGGCCAGATTGCCCGCATGACCAAAACGGTCTCGTGGCTCGGCAAGGTTATGGACCCCATCTGCGACCGTGCACTGCTGTTTACCGGCGTGTTGGGCCTGGTAGTCCGCGGCGAGCTTCCCATCTGGGTCTGCGTGCTCATTATTGGCCGCGATATCTACCTGGGCATCGGCACGCTCATCGTGCGCCACTACCACCGTCGCCCCATTGACGTCGTCTTTCCCGGCAAGATTGCCACGGCGTTGCTCATGACCGGCTTCTCGCTCATGCTGCTTGGGTTCCCCATCATAGACGGCTGGCATCTGCTGCCCGCCACGTTCACGGCCTTCCCGGGCCTCAATGGCAGCCCTGTGCCGCTTGGCATCTTCTTTGTGTACGGCGGCGTCATCTTCTCCATGCTCACTGCCGTCATCTATTCCATTAAGGGTGGAGCGGCCATTAAACAGGCTGTCACGCATCCAGAGGACGAAGACATCGACTTTCTTAACCCCGAAATCGAAGACTAAGCCATTGGGGTATGATTACGTACAGTTCATTCTTTGCGGTATGTCCGCGTTAAGTTAGGGGTTGTCATGGACAACATGGTTAACAATATGCCTCAGAACGATAAGGCCTCAGACGCCACCTGCGTTTTCCGCGTTCCTTCGAGCGATGTCACCGTTCCCGACCTCATGGCCAACGTGCACATCACCGCGCCCGTGTTGTCTATCGTCAAGGGCCCGCAAACCGGCGCCGCCTTTGAGCTCGAGGACAATGTGACCACCATCGGCCGCGATCCCGC
>USQE01000055.1 GCA_900556675.1 uncultured Collinsella sp. | reverse complement strand
AAGCCAATCGCTCATGCTGTCCTGCTCGTTTTTCTTTTTGCGACCGAACAGACCGCCCAAGCCGCGCTTTTGCGGCTTGGCGGCCGGAGCGGCAGGAGCCGAGATAGTCTCAAGCGGCTGAACATCCGAGCTGACCGGCATGGGGGGAACAACCGGAGCCGATGTGGGCTCGGGCCCCTGTGCCGTCGCGAAGGGATCGTTAACCTGAGCCGAAGGGTCGGGAAGGTCGAACAGCGAGGCGCGCGAGGCGACATTGGCCTGCTGCATCGAAGGCATCGAGGGATCGGGGACCGAGGCCAGCGGAGACGCAGAGGGCATGGGAGCCGGCGCGGATGCCGGGTCGGGAACGTTCATGTTCGGGCGCGGCGACGCCTGAGACGAGATTTGAGCCATCAGAGCATCGACCGTCTCGGCCTGCGACGGAGCAGCATTGGCAACCGTGGCGCCGGGATCACTCGGCGCGGGCATGGTGAAGATCTGCGTAGAGTAGGGCCTCGACTCATCCGCCTGCGGAGCTTCGGGGGCCACGGGCTCAGGCTCTTGCTCGGAGCTGTCCGCAGCGACCTGTTCCGCCACAGATTGATCCTCGACCGTATCGGGCGCAGCGGGCTCGTCCTCGACAGGAGCGGAAAGGGGCTCGGCGATAGCGGTGCCCTGCTTCTCAAACGTCATCGTGGCATCAAACGACACGGTGCTGTCGACCGGCTGTTGGGTTTCGAAAGTCGCCGTCTCCCCGGCAACATCCGCAGGCGAAGGCTGCGGCGCCTCGAAAGACGTCGTGGCGTCGGCAACATCAACAGATACCGGCTGCTCGGCGGCGTTTTGCTCAAATTCCTGTGCCGCGCGCTCGGCCTCGGCCGCCTGTTGCTTGGCTGCAGCCTCGCGCGCGGCTGCCTCGCGGGCAGCAGCACGCTTTTCCTCAAAGTCGTCAACGAGTTTCTTGCCCTTTTCGAATGCCCCCTTAAAGAAATGGGAGGCGCTGGCACCGATCGAAGAAAACGCGGAAGCGATATCGGCGTGGGGCGTCGTCACCGGAAGCTCGGCAGAAAAATCGGTGTCGCTCTCGTAGGACACACGCTGCGGATACGCATCGTAGTCGTCCTCGGTATTATCGAGCTCCTCGGGCGCCGGGGCAGGCGCCATGACGTCCAGACCGGCTGCGGGATCGATAGCAGTCTCCGCATCGGCTTCCGTCTCGACGGCATTGGCCTCATCGGGCTGCGCAGCCACGACCGGGTCGGGCTGGGGCGCGGGCTCGAACGTCGGCTCCTCGCCCTCTTCGTAATCGAGCGTACAGGACTCGGGAAGCATTCCCAGGGCACGGATGGCATCCGAGCCAAACCGGATGTTGCCGGCGGCATTGCGATAAAGCTTGGGCTCGGGCTCGGCCTGCTCGGCCGCGGCAGGCTCCTCTGCCGACTCGGCAGCGGACTCGTCTGCAACGGGCTCCTCGGCCGGAATATCTTGGACCTGGGACTCGGGTGCAATGACGCCAATCAGGGTCTCGTCGGCAGAAGCACCTTCGAATCCATCGATTTGCTCATCAAAAGCCTCGCCCTGCTCACCCTCGGGAGCGACCGACTGGCCATACTCATCCTCGGTATAGGCAGGCTCTTCGTACTCGATGGTATTGCCGTAATCGTTTTGCTGCTGGGCCGCGGCGTACTCAGCTGCCGCGCGCGCCATCTCCTCGGCGCGACGCTTCTGCTCGCCAAAATACGTGTCAAACGGAATATCGTCGGGGAACTCGTTCTCGCCCTGATAGGGGGCGACGTTATCCATGACACCCAGCATGGCGGCAACAGAGGACTTGTTGCAAACCGAGCCGGACGTGTAGGGAAGGACAAAACGATTGGAAATGATATTGGCGGCATTAGCGAGCGCCACGAGGGAGACAAGAATCGCGACAATCCACAGCAAGACCTTCAGCACACCGGGAAGAGGCAAGATGCGCAGGATGGCAATAGCCGCGGGAGCAATCGTGGCAATCGGGAGCAACTTGGCGATCAGCGCCCGATACGGCGCATAGGGCTCGCGAGCGAGCAGTTCGGCGCGCGGGGAGTCATAGTGCGCGACGACGACAACCGGGCGATTGCGCGGAGAGGCAAGCGGGCCCGACGCCTTGTGGTAGGCGATGACGTTTTGGCTCACGCCCGTCTTGCCCAGGCGCGAGATCACGGGACGCCCGGTTCTCTCGAGCACATAGAGCACGGCTCCGACAATGGCCAACAGGGTGCCGACTAAGCCGATACCGCCACCGATGCCCATAAGCAGGGCACCGGCGAATGCCAGAATGCCCGTAACGGCAAACGCCATCCTGCTCGGCGCGGGAGCATTAAACTCCTGCACCTCGGGATCAAAGCCGTGGTTGCGGAAAATTTGAGCGATATCTTCGGCAGCCAAGCGCTCTTCTTCGCTGCACGCCGGCGTGATGCCAGTGTTCTGCAACAGGTGGTTAATATAGTTCTGGGTGTTCGCCATATGCGCTCCACATCCATAATCCGACAAATAGGCCCAATGTATGCACATTAGAACCGTATATAGTCGAAAGTATACCCCGAGCGGGCGCAAACGGCCGAATTCTGGGCATCTTAACGCCCCAAGCGGACAAGGATATAGCCTAATCTCCATATCGGACTAAAATCATGGCATCAAACACCTTCCCATGCGAGGATTCTATGACGGCAAGCGATACAACCGTAACGAATAAAAATGGGGCGCCGGAACCCGGTTTCGACAAGACAGCCCAGCGCATCCTCAATCTGTTCTTTGTCCTCAACAGCTCTCCCGAGCCATTGACCACAGAGCAAATTGTCCTGGATTCCGATCTTGGCTATGGGTCGGGCAATATCGACTCGGACAAGCGCAAGTTTCGCCGCGATCGCGAAAAACTCCTCGAACGCGGAATCACGATCAAGGAAGTCCGCGCAGCAGGCGCCCAAGAAACCGAAGAAAGCGCGTGGACCATCGATCGCGAGCACACGTTTGCGGCCGGTGGCCTCATCACCGCAGACGACGCGGACATCTTGCTCGACGCTATCGACCAGACCCTTGCGACCGGTTCGGCCGCGTTTGCCACGCCGCTTGCAGACATACGCTCCAAGATCGCCTACCTCACCGGCGCATCGACCGCAGAAGAGCCTCCCGCCCGTCGCTTACCCGCCGTCGATGCGGTGTGGAGCGCTTTCGCCGAACGCTGCGCACTGCGCTTTTTGTATCAAAACGGGCACGGGGAGCAAAAAGAGCACACCGTCTGCGTATACGGCATGTTTGAGCACGAGGGTGTGGCGTATTTTTGCGGACTCGACAACGCCACCGATGAAATCAGGACGTTTCGCTGCGACCGTATCGTTCGCGCATGGCGCCCCTCGAAGGCCTACTCCATCCCCGCCGACTTTAACCTGAACGATCGCCTGTTCTTCGAGTTTGATTTTGCCGATTGCAAGCCCGTTATGGCGACCTTTTCGTTTGCCCCGCAAGCCCAGGCCGACATGGTCAGCGGCCTAACGCGCGGTCGCGGGGAGCTCACGCACACCGAAGAGGGTTGGACCTGGACCGTCGGCGTGCGCGACCTTAATGCCGCTGCCTCGTTTTGTATGGAGCACGCCATGGACGGCATGAGACCCGTTGCCCCCGATGCACTTAAACTGGCGTGGAACCACCTCATCGAAAGGACGGTGCACGAGCATGCCCGTGCGTAAACTCACCAGCGAGCAAAGGCTCTCGCGTGCGATTGACATCATGGAGGCCCTCTACGCTGCCGGTGAGACCGGTATGACACGAGGGGATATCTGCAGCCGTTTTGATATCACGGGTGCGGCGCTCGACGAAATTATCGATATCGTCTCGACCCTCGCTGACCGTGAGTCGGGCGCACGCATCATCTGCGAGCGCCACGGCGAGTGCATCATCCTGACAGGCGATGCGGGGCGTGTGCTGCCCTTGCGCCTAAGTGCCGCCGAAGGTGCCGTGCTCAACCACGAACTCGAATCGATGGGAATCGACTCTCGGGCAGCAGAGCGTATCCGACACGCCCTCCTACCCGAGAAACTCGGCTACAACCAGCGCGTCGTCGATACCGTTGCCCGAGGATCGCACTGGCAACAGCTGAACTGCGCGATTCAAGACGGCGTTCGATGCCGCATCATCTACCGTTCGATGGACGACACACGGCCGCGTGAGCGTCTCATCGACCCCCTGCGCATCGCGACGCATGGCGACCAAACCTATCTGATTGCCTGGGATGTCGAAGTCGATGAGCAGCGCTCCTACCGCATGGACAAAATCGAAGGCCTTACCCTTACCGACGATTCCGTGGAGCGCCACGCGCCCGCGTCCTTGTCCCTCCACGAATCCCTTTCCCAAGCGGAGCAGAGCGCAAAACTCCTCATGCCGCTCGACATGGCAGAGCGCCTAGACTGGGCCGGCATCATGTCGATTGAGCCAAACGGGGCAGACATGGCGACGGTGACCGTGCGTTATGGGTCAGAGCATTGGCTGTTCTGCCAGGTAATCGCAGCGGGCGGAGCCATCCGCATACTGGATGACCCCGCCCAGGCATTGCGTCTATGCGATATGGCGAAGAGCCTGACCTTCCCGCTTTAACGGCGTCGTTCGTGGCGTGCACGCCACAGCTGCAAATAATGACCGATCTGCGCCGACTCGATACGCTGGTAGGAAGTTGTGGGCAGCGACGTCAAGAACTTCTTGCCGTAGCCCTTTGTCACCAAGCGCGGATCTGCCAAGATGAGCACGCCGCAATCAGTCGACGAGCGGATGAGACGGCCAGCGGCCTGCTTGACTTCGAGTACCGCCTCGGGCAGCGAGTAGCGCGCCCAGGCGCGGTCCTCGCGCAGGTTGCGCTCACACGAAAGAGGATCCGTGGGGCTCGAGAACGGCAGCTTGGGGATAATGACGCAACGCAGTGTCTCGCCGCTGGCGTCAAAGCCCTCCCAAAATGCCTTGAGCGCAAAGAGCGATGAGGTCGGCTCATTGATAAACCGATCGCGCAGACGACGCGGGGACGAGTTACGCTGTTGGCAATTGAGCTCCAGACCCGCTCGCGCCAATTTGGGCTCGACACGGGCATACAGATCCTCCATATCGCGCCTGTTAGTGAAGAGCGTGAGCACCGATCCACCCATGGCGAGATGGGCATCGACCAGCACGCACTCAAGCGCCGACAGATAGCGCTCGCGGATCGGGAATGTCCCCCGCCACGACCACGGCCATATTCGAGTCAAAGTCATAGCTCGAATCCAGGTGCAGGGATGAGGATGTCGACGCACCGATGCGATCGAGGCCGACAGCATGGTTGAAATGCTCAAAGCTCTTGGACACCGTCATAGTCGCCGAAGCGAAGATGGCCGTGTGCACCTCGGGCAGCCACTCGTTCGCCAAGGCCTCGCCGATATCGATGCGCTCGGCGGTCATAGACTCCCCGCCCGCACGCAGCCGACGGTTAACCTGCAGCGAGTACACATAGTGCTCATCCGCGCCTTCAATGATGAGTTTGAGATTCTCGACCAACTCGTGCAGACGGCGCGAAATGTCGCCCAGGTCGACGACGACCTCGGGCTTATCGGCAGCGACAGCTTGCACCAGCGCGTCTACGCTTTTATCCGCCTGGCCTAGCGCATCAATTGCGGTATGAGCCGACTGCAAAAAATCGTGCCAGTCATCCGACTCGCGCAGCTCGGGGCCAATCCACAGATTCGCGTTATCGTACCCCCCACGGGCGCGACGGCCGAGCTCGCGCACACCATCGAACACATCGGCAATCGCCATGCTCGCGCGGGCAACCGTCGACGTCGCTTTGGCAGTGAGTCCCAGGTAGAGCGTAGAGCCCTCGGAAGTGGCCAGGTCACGGGAAACTTGACTCAGCGCGCCGGCACTCGACCCACCCAAGCGCTCAAACAGCACGCGCGACTCATCTGCCGAAACCACGCGCGCCCATTGGCGACGGGCCTCACGCTCGATGGAATGGGCCTCGTCGACCACCCAGTGACGAATCGGAGGCAAAATCCTTCCCTCGGCGGCCACGTTGCGGAACAGCAGGGAATGGTTGGTGACCACCACGTCGGCATGTGCCGCTCGGCGGCGCGCCCCGTGGACCAGGCATTTGTCGGGGAAGAACGGACACAGACGACGAGCACACTCGCGCGAAGCCGTCGTAAAGTCGGGACGGTTGACGCTGCGCCAGCGAATGCCGAGCGAATCGAGGTCGCCATCGGCAGATTGGCACACATACGCCATGATCACCGCAACCGCCGTGAGCGTGTCAGCAGGATCGCGCTTGGTGGTGATCTCAACCTGACCACGGCTTATGCGCTCGAGCTTGCGCAGACACGGATAGTGGTCATAGCCCTTGAGTGCACAAAACGACAGGCCCCCGTCCAGCTGCTCGGCGAGCTTTGGTAGCTCATGGTACATAAGCTGGTCGGCAAGATTATTCGATTTGGTCGCAATGCCGACGGTAATGTTGTTTCGGCGGGCGGCCTCGGCGAAGGGCACGAGATAGGCCATCGACTTACCGACGCCCGTGCCCGCCTCGATCACGCGATGGGTGCCCGTGACCAGCGCATCGCGAAC
This sequence comes from uncultured Collinsella sp., assembly GCA_900556675.1. Classification (GTDB taxonomy): domain Bacteria; phylum Actinomycetota; class Coriobacteriia; order Coriobacteriales; family Coriobacteriaceae; genus Collinsella. Next base: position 374 of record USQE01000055.1, on the reverse strand, counting down.
CTCAACCGCCATCGCGATCTGCTCGTCGCGCGGCTCATAGGTGGGGTACATGCGATTGACCAGGCCGCCGGGGGCGTAATCTGCCTCGATCTCTTCACGACTCGGCATCTTAAGGACCGGCAGCTCGTCCGCATCAACGCGATCGTCTGCGCGATCGGCCTTGAGCACATCGGCACGAGCGGCGCTGAGCGAAAATATCGAACCCGGGTTCTGTCCAGCCAAAAAAGAAAAAATGGGGCGATATGACCAAGGCACGTCCGCGTGCATGTCCGCCAAGCGCGCCATAAGGCCCGAAGGCAGTTCGGTAAGTGCGACCAACAGCACGCGCCACACACCGCACAGGGCATCAACGTCGGCGTTCGCACGGTGCGATA
>USQE01000054.1 GCA_900556675.1 uncultured Collinsella sp. | reverse complement strand
GCGGGCACTGATGAAGTTTATCGCGAGTTCCGCACGAACAGGAGGCCACTTAATGTGGCCTCCGTCGTGAGCAGGACTGTAGAGCAGGAAACTTAACCCCCACACCCCTCACGCGGCGGGCAAACTCGCCTTGTGCTCTATCACGCTAAAGTGTATGATTCTGAACGTTACATGACTCACTTTACCTAACTAAAGTGCCATCAAGGGGGAATACCATGAATACCGATATGTCTCGTCGTCAGTTTGTCGGTCTAGCCGGCTCGCTCGCTACGGTGCTTGGCCTTGGTCTTGTCGGTTGCGGCGGTGGTGCCGGCAAGGGCTCCGCTGCTGGCTCTGCCGCGGCCAAGGATGTGAAGGGCGCTGCGGAGTCCAAGAAGCTCGTGGTGGGCTTTGATAAGTCCTATCCTCCGTACGGCTTTGTGGGCGACGATGGCGAGTACACCGGCTTTGATCTCGATCTGGCCAAGGCTGTTGCCGATAAGCAGGGCTGGGAGGTCAAATACGAGGCCATCGACTGGGATGCCAAGGATACGCTGCTCAACTCGGGTGCCATCAACTGCATCTGGAACGGCTTTACCATGGAGGGTCGCGAGGACGACTACACGTTCTCCGAGCCGTACATGCTCAACGAGCAGGTGCTGGTGGTCAAGAAGGATGCGGGCATCAAGAGCTGGGACGATCTTGCCGGCAAGACCGTGATTACCCAGACTGATTCCGCTGCACAGGATGTGCTCGAGGGCGACCAGAAGGATTTGGCCGCGACGTTTGCCACGCTCGATACCATCGGTGAGTACAACACGGCGTTTATGCAGCTCGAGAGTGGTGCGGTCGATGCCGTCGCCTGTGACCTCTCGATCGCTCAGTATCAGCTTGCCGCCAAGCCCGATGCCTATACGCAGCTCGACAAGCCGCTGTCCAGCGAGCACTACGCCGTTGGCTTTAAGAAGGGCGACACCAAGTCGGCCGACGCCGTGACTGAGTCGCTCAAGGCGCTCTACGAGGATGGCACGGTTAAGGGCCTGTGTGACAAGTATTCAAGCTATGGTCTTTCCTTCGATAACTGGGTGCTCAAATAGCGGCTTTCCCAGGCACCCGATTTTGCCGTTCAAACCGTCGCTTGCGTACATTTAGTACGCGGCGCTCCTCTTTCACGGCAAACTCGGGCACCTGGAAAACCCGCTTTAGCATTGGGTTTGCTGTTCTGTTACTGTGAAAGAGAGCTTGGGTTGTCTATTCAGGTCATGATGCAGATGCTTGGCCAGGGGTTCTTGGTCAGTTTGCAGCTGTTTGTGCTGACGCTGCTCGGGTCGATTCCGCTGGGAATTCCCGTGGCGTTTATGCGCATGAGCAAAATCGCGCCGATTCGCTGGATTGCGCGCATCTACATTTCGGTCATGCGCGGTACGCCGCTCATGCTGCAGATGTTTGCCATCTACTTTGCTCCGTACTACGTGTTTGGCATTTCGCTCACGCCCGATTCCAAGTGGACGGCGTGCGTTGTGGCATTCATCATCAACTACGCCGGTTACTTTGCCGAGATCTATCGCTCGGGCCTTCAGTCCATTCCGCGCGGTCAATACGAGGCAGCCGAGGTGCTGGGCTATTCGCGCATGCAGACGTTTCTGTATATCGTGATGCCGCAGGTCGCCAAGCGTATTCTGCCGGCGATGGGCAACGAGATCATCACGCTGGTCAAGGACACGTCGCTGGCGTTTGCCATTGGCGTGGGTGAGATGTTCTCGACGGCCAAGGCGCTGGTCGCCTCGCAGGTGAGCATGGTGCCGTTTGCGATCGCGGCGCTGATCTACTGGGTCTTTAACTTTGTGGTCGAGATGCTGCTGGGCGCCGCGGAGAAAAAATTGGATTACTACCATGACTAGATCGTTCCGCCGTTCTAACGAACGGCGGACTGCTCGACGCTGCGCGCGTGCCTGACGGCCAATCTGCTCCTCAAACCGTCGCTTGCGTACAGAAGTACGCGACGCTCCTCTTTCGGAGCACATTGTCTCGCCAGTCACACGCTCGCTGACTTTTTAAACACATGGAGGTTCCCGTGTCCGGAACGGTAATGAATATAACGAACGCGCGCAAGGCGTTTGGCGGCAATGAGGTGCTCAAGGATATCTCGCTCGAGGTAAAGCGCGGCGAGGTCGTGGCGATTATCGGGCCTTCGGGTGGCGGTAAGTCCACGCTGTTGCGTTGCGCCACGCTGCTCGAGACGCTCGACGGAGGCTCGCTCTCGTTTGGCGACCTTGCCGTTGCGACGGATGCGGGTTCGGGCGCGGTCTATGCGAAGGGCGATGTGCCCAAGCAGGCGCGCTCGCGATTCGGCCTAGTGTTCCAAAATTACAACCTGTTCCCGCACTATACCGTGATGAAAAACATCATCGACGCCCCGATTCGCGTGCTCAAGCGCCCGCGCGAGCAGGCGGAGGCACGCGCACGCGAGTTGATCGCGCAGATGGGGCTTGCGGGCAACGAGAACAAGGTTCCGTGTGAGCTTTCGGGGGGTCAGCAACAGCGTGTGAGTATCGCCCGCGCCTTGGCGCTCGACCCTGAGATCTTGTTCTTTGACGAGCCGACCTCGGCGCTCGATCCCGAGCTGACGGCCGAGGTATTGCGTGTCATTAAAGACCTTGCCGCGCAGAATATGACGATGGTAATCGTGACCCACGCGATGCAGTTTGCGCGCGATGTTGCCGATCGCGTGGTCTTTATGGACGGCGGCCGCATTGTCGAGGAGGGTCCTGCCGAGCAGGTCATCGATCATCCGCGCGAGCAACGTACCCGTGAGTTCTTGAGCCGCATCGAGGGCTAGACTCAGCCATGTATTGAGAAGAAGCCGCCGCAGGTCTTATGGTCTGTGGCGGCTTTTATTTGTATCGATGGGGTTTAATAATCGCCTCATGTGTTCGTCCCTTCCTCTCGCCGCCTGTATTCATACGTGCGCCGAAAGGTGTGCATGGACAGTCACCCGTGAGGGTAGGGTGGTGGCATAGGACATTTGGAGGGTGAGTCGGCTCGGCTGCCGACCATGCTGCTCCCGGGACGGCATCGACCGCGAACTCTCCCCGTTGGCGTCGCGCATTGCGCGCGGCCCTGCAAGGAGGTCATCATGGGTGCTCCCAAGACCGGTAACGTAAGGAACGTGGTGCTCGTAGGCCAAGGCGGGGTGGGCAAGACCTCACTCGCCGAGGCCATGCTCCACCTTTCTGGCAAGACCGCCCGCCTGGGCGGCCACGACGGCACCAAGCCCACGCTCGACTATGACCCCGAAGAGGTCAAGCGTGCATTTTCCATCTCGACGACCATTGCACCGATCGACTGGAAGGGCGCGCGCATCAATGTGCTCGATGCCCCGTGCTACCCCGATTTTATCGGCGACGCCTTTGCCGCGATGAGCGTCTGCGAGACGGCTCTGTTTGTGGTCGATGCCGAGGCCGGCCCGCAGCCTACGACGGTTAAGCTCTGGTATGCCGCCGAGGACCTGCGCCTGGCGCGTGCGGTGTTCGTAAACCGCCTGTCGCGCTCCGAGGCCAGCTTTGCGACCACGATGAACCTGCTGCAGGAGCGCTTTGGTACGCGCCTGGGCGCCGTGACCCTTCCCTGGGGCGAGGGCGAGGACTTTGACGGCATCATCGACCTGGTGCGCATGAAGGCGCGCCATTGCAACGGCACCGAAGCCGTTGAGTCGGAGATTCCCGAGGAGTATCGTGCCCAGGCCGAGGAGGCTCATGACCATCTGTGCGAGCTGGTGGCCGAGGCTGACGACGAACTGATGATGAAGTACTTGGAAGGCGAGGAGACGCTGACGCAGGAGGAGCTTGAAGGCCTGCTGTCGAAGGCGATCGCCGAGCGCATCTTTGTGCCAGTCTTTGCGGGCGATTGCATTAAGGAGCAGGGCGTCAACTCGCTGATGGACGACATCGCCACGTACTTCCCGGCGCCGACGGACTACGGCGAGATGCCGCTTATCGACGGCGATTCGCTTAAGATCTCGAGTGACGATGACCGCCCGGTGGCGTTTGTGTTTAAGACCCTGGCCGATCCGCAGCAGGGTCGCATCAGCTTTATCAAGGTGCTGACGGGTACGCTTGAGCCGGGCCTTGAGCTGATCAATGCGCGCACGCGCAAGGGCGAGCGTCTGGCCCACCTGTATGTGATGTGCGGCCGCGACATGACCGAGGTCGGGCACGCTTATGCCGGCGATATCATCGTGGCGCCCAAGCTGGCGGCCGAGACGGGCGATACGCTCTCGATTACCGGCAAGGTCGAGGCTGCGGCGTTCAAGTTCCCCAACTCGCAGTACCGCATTGCCATCGAGGCTGAGAACCGCGGTGACGAGGAGAAGCTCTATACGTTTATCGAGAAGGCGTGTAAGGCCGATCCGACCATGAGCATCGATCGTGACGAGGAGACGGGCCAGACTATCATCTCCGCCGTGGGCGAGGCGCAGGTTTCGGTTCTGCTCAATCGCCTTGAGGACCGCACCAAGGTCGTGGCCAAAAGCGTGCCGATCCGCATTCCGTATCGCGAGACCATCCGCCGCACGGCGAGCGCACAGGGCCGACACAAGAAGCAGACCGGTGGTGCCGGTCAGTATGGCGACTGCTGGCTGCGCGTTGAGCCGCTCATTGGGCCCGACGGCACGAGCGATGGCTATGAGTTTGTAGACGAGGTCGTGGGCGGTCGCATTCCGCGTTCGCTCATTCCCGCCGTGGACAAGGGCGTCCAGGAGACCATGAAGGACGGCATCATTGCCGGCTACCCGCTTACGGGCATTCGCGTGGCTGTGTACGACGGCTCGTATCACAGCGTCGACTCCAACGAGATGGCGTTCCGCGCGGCGGCCCGCATCGGCCTGCGCAAGGCGTGTGCCGATGCCGACCCGGTGGTGCTGGAACCCATCGAGGAAATCACGGTGACTATCCCCGAGAGCTACGCCGGCGCCGTGATGGGCGACATCTCGGCCTCGCGCGGTCGCGTGACGGGCATGGAGACCGATGAGCGCGGCGACACCGTGGTCATTGCCCAGGCGCCTCTCGCCGAGCTGACGGATTACTCGACGCGCCTGCGCTCTATCACGCGCGGCACGGGCGACTTTACCATGAAGCCCGCCGGCTACGAGCAGGTGCCTTATGACGTTCAGGCCAAGCTGGTCGAGCGCTATGAGGAGGGCCGCGCCAAGTAGCGTGGGGCTTTGCCTGCAATGTAGGTGCTGACGAAAAGGCCGCCCTGGGTAACCGGGGCGGCCTTATTTGATCCCTTGGGGACGGAGGAAAACGGATCATTTTTTGGTTACGGGCGGCGCGGTCGGCACTAGTCTCCGGATGCCTGGTTGCGGCCGGTGGCGTAGTCGATCTGCACATGCGGCTGCAAGTTGTAGCAATATACGTGGAAGCAGAGGGTCTTGCCGTGGTCCTCGACCGATTGCGCCTCAAGGCGCACGCCACGGCAGACAAGTTCCTCTTCGTTATACATGGGCGTGACGCGGTAGAGCACATGGTTACCCGTATCGCGAATATAGTTGAGAATCTGCTCCTCAAACGGCAGCATGCCCGTCTCGTTGAGATAGCGCGTGCCGGTGAGGAGATTCTTGCGGTTGGCGTTTTCGCCGCAGAGCGACCAGGCGATAAGGTGGCAGCGGTTGTAGAGGCTCTGGCCTGGAATAAAGTCGTAGCGCTGCTGGTGCCAGCCGGCGGGGTGGATGCGCGAGATATCGCCGCGCTCGCCTTGACCAAGCGATTCGGGGCCCACGCAGGCGAGCGCTTTGCGGGTGCGGCCCAAGCTGTCGAGCTTGGAGAACTTCTTAAAGCAGCCCTCTTCGGTGGCGCGCTCGTATTCATCGAGCGTGAATGACGGCGTGCCGAGCGGGTGCGTGCTGTCGGCGCGCAGAGCAACGTAGGGGTTGCCGGCGTAGTCGGGAATGCTGCTGAGATATACGCCGCGGGCGCGGTCGAGATCGGGGTTTTCGACCTCGTCGATGGGGATAGCGGTACTGTCGGCGGAGCCGTCGTCACCGGTGTCGGTCGCGGCGGAATCGGAGCCATCGTCAGAGTCTTGGCTATTTTGAGAGTCCGAGGAGCTCTCTGTTCCCGATTCGAGTCGGGCAACCAGGTCTGCCTCGTCGTCGGTGCGGCTGGGACTCTCGTTTTGTTTCTCGGCCAGAGCTACCGCCTGCTCATCGCTTTGCGGCGACAGCAGCTTGGGCGCTCCGTCGAGCGACCCCGTGAACAGCGCAAACCCCAGCACCACGGCGGTGCCGATGGAAAGTACTTGCTTGTAGGCGGACTTGCGCGACATTGAGGCTCCCTGATGGACGGTTGGGAGTCTACCAGTCTAGCAGGAGCCGCCGAGGGTCGTTCTATCGAACAAATACTTAAGATTTGGGATAGACGCCGCTGGTTCATTTGCCTCATATGGAGCTGTGGCGGTTGTTGATGTGGGGCTCGGCGTTTCCCCAGATAAAACCTACCAAAATAAACCTGTCCCTTATTGGCAGGTTAATCGTGAGTTATTTCACCGCAGCTTAAGGTACGGTTGGGATGTGCGCACTTTAAAGAGAGGAGCCCATGATTAGAGAGGTCGCGCTCGTCTCTCTAAATGTCTCTCTAAAGAGAAAGCCAGTTAAAGAGATAGCATTAGGCAATCTAGCAGTGAATTCGATACATCTTTCTAAATTTCTCTCTAAAATAAGGTGCTTATCTCTCTAAAGTTAGGGAGATATACTATACTTTAGAGAGATAAATCTATCGTTTTAGAGAGACGGAATGCCAATGCTGCTGGATGAACCTCTTGGCCTTATCGTTGAGCGCCTTCGCAGGCGGGGGACTGATGACGCATCGGTAGAAGTTAAAGCCTGCACGAATAAATTGAGCGCAGATGTATGGGAGACAGTGAGCGCTTTTGCGAACACTGCGGGTGGGCTCATTATTTTGGGCCTAAACGAAGCCGAAGGATTTGTTCCTTCGGCTAACTTTGCTATCGATAGGGTGCGCGATCAGTTTGTTTCGGGTATCGGAGACGGAGGCTCAGCAGCAGTGGTGGCCCATGCGCCGCGGTACGAGCTTGATCGAGGCGAGGTCGACGGGCTCCAGGTGCTTCTGGTGCGTATCTTTGAACTTGAGCTTAAAGC